>JAQTMJ010000013.1 GCA_028714395.1 Candidatus Iainarchaeum sp.
CCATAGGTTTCTGAGGAAGTCTTTTGGTCTTTCTCCCCTTGGAATAGCCTTGTCCTCTACTATCATAGCTTTCCGAGGAAGTTGTATAGAATGCGGTTCAAATCCATAGTGCCTTTCTATCAGCGCCAAGCCTGCAAGCGCTTCTCTTGTAAATCTAGGGCGTCTGTCAAATCTGTTATCTGGATCAACTGCCTTAGCATGCATGCTATCCACAAAACCCCTCACTATGCGGGGGTCATGAAGTCCATGCAGCATTAAACCGAAAGAGTTTATCTGATTTCCATCAATTATTCTTTGTCTTGCCACCAATATCACCTACGTTTATACATGCAGCCAACTATTTATAAATCCATCTTTTCACACAATAACCAACTTCCTATTTCGGGTTTTCTTTCCTAGACTAACCTCAAAGCTTCGAAGAAAAATAGATTTCGAGCCGGGCCCTGTGAAATTCCCGCATCCTTTACCTTCGTGCAGCCAGCACTCCGAGCCCGAGCATCAGGAAGAGCGGCGCGCACAATGGATTGGTTTCTCCGCTTGTTGCTGTTCCTGGCGTGCTCCCGTTGTTTCCATTGCCCGCGTTCGGATTTCCGGAGTTGGTTCCATTTGAGCCGTTTCCAGCAGAGCCGCTTCCGCCCACGTTATATATGGTCCCTCCGTTCCCTCCGGGCACCCCGCTATCAGAGCCAGAACCCGGAGCGGAGCCGCTGCATGCGGTGAAATTCGCGGCGCAATAGTTGCATGCATTCATGCAGTTCTGGTCCAGGTTCTTCGTCGCCCACACCCAGCATACGTAGCTATTGTTCTCCATTCCAACCGTCGCGTTGCATGTTGCGCAGCAGTTGCTCATGCACTGCTCGTATTCCCCATTGCACTGGGAAGTGTACGCAGAAAAAGACAGGGCCGTAGCCAGCACCAGAAACAAGAGCACACTTTTCATCAGAACACCCAATTGTTATCGTTCGAAAGGTTAATAAAAACAGGATGGAGTGCCAAATTGAATTAGTACAAAATAAAAATAAAGCGCCCCCACCGCGATTTCCAACGCAATAGGCATGTTCACCTTTCTTTTTGGGGGTGAAGCACTCGGCCCCTTTTTCTTTTGGAAAGAAAAAGGGGATATGTGTTTGAACGCGGATTACAACCTCCGCAGGGTCGCGTCCTGTCCAGGTTAGACTATGAGGGCGAATAAAAGGTATTTTAAATACTCATTTTAATAAACAGATAGCTAATCAGCAGAATCTCATACATACAGAGGTGTTTATAGATGAAAAGATGCATGACCTGCGGAAAGATGGTCAAGGAATTCGTGGAGTTCCCCTGCCCGGAATGCAGCGCCAAGCTTGTGCGGTGCAACCACTGCAGGGAAGTGAAGAACCCCTACAAATGCGAGTGCGGATTCCAGGGCCCCTAGGTGGAATGAATGGGAAAAGTCGCGGTTTCCATGAAGATTTTCCTGGAAGACCAGTCCAAACTCAATGAAACCCTGGAGGCCATAAAGAAAGTCGTGGAGGTGAAAAGCTCCAAAACCGAGGACATCGGCTTCGGCATAACCGCGCTCAGAATACTTTTCGTGATGGACGACCAGGGCGGCATGGAAGCGGTTGAGGAAAAAATAGCGTCCATCCCAAACGTGAGCCAGGCCCAGACCGAAGACGTGAGCCTGCTCTGACTACCTCTTTTTGTATACGAACAAATAGAATGCGGCGCCGAGCACCGCTATTATGGTGACTGCAACGCTGGCGATCATGACCACGTCGTAGCCCGAGTTCAGCACGACCAGCTCGTCAGTGTACCCGGTTTTCCTGACCAGCATGTTGAAAGTTCCGGTTTCATCCACGCGCACGGTGGCGGTGCAGTTCCTGGCCTGGAACGTTTTCTTTTCCACCACAACGCTGAAATCGCAAATGGGCGCCCAGGAAGATGCGTAGGCCTTCACCTGGAAATCCCTGCCCTGGACAACGGAAGTGGGGCTCGCAATCGTCATTTTCTCCTTCTGCGCGTTTATGTCCCTCAGTATCACAACATAGGAATAGCTCCTGGACTCCTGCCCCACGCTGTCCGCAGCCCTGCACTCTATGAACATCCTGCCGAAATCATACTGGTTCGGGTCCAGCTCCAGCTGCCAGTTTGCGCCGCTCACCTGGGCCTCCTGCCAGCTCTGGTTGTTCACCCTCACCTGCGCCCTTGCGCCGGTGTATTGCGAGAACACCCTTCCGCTCACGTTGAACCCTATATACCCGACGTTCTCCCCGGGTGAAGGGCTCTCAATCGTGCATGACCTGTCCGCTGTGTAAGAATATGCATATCCGTCGTAGGAGCCGAAATAGAGTCTGTTGGAGTTGAACGCAGGATTGTGCACCCAGCCGCCGACCGAAAAGGACAGCACCACGTCCCCGGTTTTCGCATCCATGGCGTACACTCGGTTGCTGTTGCTCCCCGTGATTATGACATCCCTGCCCCCAAGCGAAGCAAGTTCCATGCCCCCCTGTATGGCTTCCGGGGTCCCGGTCTTCCATAGGAGTTGCCCGGTGCCCCTGAGCGCGTACAAATACCCGTTGTTGCTCCCGAAATAGAGCGTCCCGTTGCTGTAGAGCGGGTCGGACATTATCCACGCCCCTGTCTCGAAAGTCCAGAGCGTTTTTCCGCTGCCCAGGCTCACCGCGTACATTTTCCCGTCGGTGGAGCCCATGTACACCACGTCATTGTATTCCGCCGGCCTTGATTTCCACGAAGCTGCAACTTTCACGCGGTTTATTTCGCTCCCGTTCTTGGCCAAAACCACGATATCGCTTCCCGAAGCGAAGATTATCCTGTCCTGCTCCACCAGGGGCTCCCCGAGCTGTTCCCCCTTCTCCGGAACATTCCACACCATGTTTCCCGCATAATCGTAAACCATGAGGCCCTGGTCCGTGGCCGCGTATATCCTGCTATCGTCGGTGCCTATGCCATACACCGTGGTTTCGTTCACTGTGCTGATGAGCGTCCCGCTCCGGTCCAGTATGCTTATGGAATCCTCTGAAGCCGCAACCAGGAACCCGCCCCCGAGCTTTAGATATTCCACCGGCTTGCCTATGGAAACCCTTTTTATGAGGCTCCCGGTCTGGGGATAAAGATAGCTCACCGTCCCGTCCCCAGAGCCTATGGCCATCTTGTCATCAAAAAATACGGGCCTGGCGTCTATGGGGCCTGAAGTGGGGAGCACCCACAGCTGCTCTGCGCATGCATATGCGATGAAAAAAACCAAAGCGAAAGCCAGGATTCTCATGCTATCCCGCGAAAATTGAATCGCGCCTGCCTTCCTTTATCTCCTTCTCCCCGAGCTTGGCGTCCTTTCCGTCAATGGTGACGCCCATGCTCACGCAGGTGCCTATTATCTCTCTTGCAACCTCCTTCGTGCTCTTTCCCTGGTTCTTGCCCTTCAGGCTCCGCGCCATCTCGGCAATCGCAGAGAGCTCCAGGTTCCCGACCTTGTCCTTGGTCCCCGAGCCTTTTTCAATGCCCGCGGCCTTTTTCACAAGCTCGCTCGTTGCAGGGGCGCCCACTTCAATTCTGAAGCCCTTGCTCACCGTGTCAACAATTATCTTCACAGGCACTTTGAGCCCTGGGAACGCGCCGGTAGCCTTGTTTATCTCGGCTACCACCTGGCTCACGTTCACTCCGATGGGCGCAAGCCCTGGGCCCAGGGGCGGCCCTGCGGTCGCCTTTCCCCCTTCAACTATTACATTGAGTATTTTTTCTCCCATTGAATCAACTCTTTTAAGCATTTTTTCAATTAGCGGATATATTTCAGGTAATGAGTTTAAAAATATGATGAAATGATAATGCCCGAGTAGGGAGTTTTCAATTCGTAGAAAGCGAAAACTCAGAATCGAAAATGGCATGGGAGTCAGTTAGTCATCGAAAACCATCAGCTTTTTCCCGTTGCAGGCATAGCTTACCCCATCATATCTAAGATGGATGAAGTGCTTGTTCTCATCCACTATAGTTCCCCTATCCAGCAATTTTTTCGCCGCCTCAGCATCCCCTAACAATGCTGATACGATTCCAAGCTGCTCAAGATCGGTCGCGAAGTGTGCGCCCTCAGAGAATTCACCGCCACCAATCTCAATTATGACACTGCTTCTCCCGATGTCAGACAGTTCGCAGGGTATGCCAAGAGAGCTCTCTTTTGAACCTATCCTGCCCGGAACGACCAGTGCATATCTTCTGCCGCTGTTTGCGAACTGCTCATTGAATCTTCCTATTGCCCGTGCTATAAAAGATGACGATGCGGAAAAGTCATCAGAACCAACGGAATTTTTTACGAATAGCACATCGGTCAGTTTCGTCACGTTGCTGCGTCCCCTTATCTTCAGTTCGTCATCATGCTCGCGAATCTCAAGCAGGACGTTCCCGGCGTTGACTTCAGGAAGCACGATGCGGGCTTCGCTTACCGAATGCGGCCTTGTCTGGAGCACTACCAAATCCATGTTTCCATCCGGATTCAGTTCACCTGCAAATTCAGTGTCTGAGCCGCATAGAAAGCTCCTGTCCAGCCATCCGGACAAGTAGTGGATGAGTTGCGGCACGGCACTATCCAAGGTGCTCAGAAGCGACTTGAAATTATACTGCATGGAATAGCCTACTGGCTGGTACGGCAATCCGCACATCTCCTCCATCTGCCCGGTATCCTGGTTCCATTTCGCGCTGGTCAGTGCATGCAGAAGCCTCTTGGACATCGTCCCGGTCTCGCGTTCCAACGCGGTCTCATAATCCAGGAAGTGCTGGATGGGCAGACGCACCAGGCCGGTTTCACTGTCCCTGAACTCCGGAAATCTTCCCAACAGGTCAATGGCATAGAAATACTTCTGGCTTTCTGTCCAACCCTCGCCGTGGTAGGATACCTTTGGTTTTGCAGGTGCGAACATGAAGACGCTTTCATTTTCCACGGCTCCGGGCCCCAGCCCTATGGCCAGTCTGCAAACCCCGTCATTTCTGCATATCCGTCCGTTTTCCCGCGGGATCCCTTTCTCAGGATACCCGTTTCTTGATAGTGCCACGCCGCTGAAAAACGGATAAAACAATCCTCCATAGTCCCTGCCTATGGCTTCGGTCAGTATGACTGCCATGCCTTCCTTGTCGATAATCCCTGCCTTGGACCTGTACGCCCTTGCGTTCATGCAAAAATTGCTGGCCCAGACAATAAGGACGGCATCCTTCAAGTCATTGAGGTTCTGCTCCTTGGACCCATTATTCCTTACGAATACTGTTTTGTATACCCCGGAAAATGAGTGGTCGAACAGATCCTCCTTGCCCGATGACCTCGCGCTCATGGGAATTCCATTGCGGGCGAAAAATTCAGATACATCCGAAAGCGCCATGACAAATGCTTCATCCAGTTCGCCCTTCCTTTCCAGAAAAGCTCTCATCACGTCGGCATCGTTTTTGCATTCCAATGCCCTCCGCTCAAGCCCTGTCTTCCGCACAAATTCGTTGAAAAAGCCGGTAGTCATGACGAAGCATTTCGGAAAACGTATCCGTATCATTCCTCCGCGCGTAAGGCCTTCGAATATCGGATCCTGCCTGATGTGCCTATTACAAATGTCAGATGCGAATACAAGCCCGCGTGCTTTTCCGCCAATATTGCCGCCACCTTCTATTCGGTATATGGGGCCGCTGAGCTTGCTTATGCCATAAGTCATATTATTATATTAAAACAAACATTTAAAAAAAAGGAGTCACATTATAGACCCATGGGATGGAAAAAGGTTGAATCTCTAGCTGCACCTCGCTTTTCAGCCGATTCTCCAAGCCATAATCCGTTCAATGGCAAGATGCGGGAAAGCCCAAACGGGTTGGGGGGTGCATTCCACGTGGGCAGGGTTCTGGCAGTGTGTTCGTTATATGATTTCTGCATCATGAGTGAAGCCCTGCTGAAACCACCCGATAGAGCCGCTCCTTCGCACGACGAAGTGCTGAACTTTTTTTCATCCAGAAGCGCAATTGTGCAAGCACCGCCCAGGCCGGGTTTTTCCAGAGCACAGAATCTCACATTGAAGCATGCCGAATCCGATACTGAAGCCCTGGCAATGCTCCGGGACTACAACCCAGAAGTGATGATATGCAGCTTTAAGATAAGCGAGAATTTCTTCCATTTCTTAAGCGAAGTAAAAAAGATGCGGCCGGACATCACCATCTATGCGGTGACAGAACAGAGCCATGTTACTCTTTCAGAAGCGACCTCATTCAACCTCGTCTCAGAAAGCTTCAATCAAACCAAAATCAGCTCATCCGACCTCCGCCTTATTGACGCCATTTTCATCCATCATGGAAACATCTATCTTTTCAATGCCATGATATCCCTGCTCGAGGACAAGAAGAGCATAGACATAGACACAAAATCCAGGATTGTGCTGATGGTGGAGGACGAACCGCTTTTTGCCAGTATTATGCTTCCGCTCATCTATTCAACAATACCTCCGGGCGTGCATATCGTCCTAGTCAGCGATTTGGAAACCGCAGAAAATGTTTTCCAGCGTTACCAGGATAGGATATGCGGGGTTTTGACCGATATGCGCTTTCCGGACAATCCTTTGGGGAAAATAAACGAAACGAACGGCCTAAAACTTCTAGAACTGATAAATAAGAAAATGCCAGGAATACCTAGAGTATTGCAAACGAAAGAGGAGCTAACACGCGCGCTTTCAGAAGTGCTGTGCCAACTTGGAACCCAGTACCTAAGCAAATCCGACGATTTTCTTCTGGAAAGGCTAAAAAATTTCATGTACAGCTACATGGGCTTCAAGGAATTCATTTTCAGGCATCCTGATGGAAGCGAAATGGGGCGGGCAGCCAACCTAAGAGACCTGAAAAAGTTCATACGCGATGCCCAAGACAGATGTTTGGAATCAGTTGCCTATCATGCAAGGAACAACCATTTTTCCACTTGGCTTTACGGAAGGAAGCTGAATACCTTGGCGTATGATGTAAGAGAACTTAAATTCGGCGATGATTTGGAAAAAGGCAGAACTGAATTGCTGAGAGTTTTGGACAGGTACGACGATTTTGTATTCAGGCTTCCTGATGGAACCGAGGTTGGCAGGGCCGCAGACCCCAAGGAACTCAAGAAACTCATCAGAAGCCTTCCGATAGAGTCCATAGCCCATCACGCAGACAACAATGAATTTTCCGGATGGTTCGAGAAAATGGGGTTGTCCAGGCTTGCCGCCCAGGTTCGCCCATATACTTTTGACCATAGCTCTGAGCAAACGCTGGAAGAAGACAAGCTCGCTCTCATTGCACTCATAGAAGATTACCTGTAGCTTGCATTGCCTGCGCAATATCCGAACCCCATTCTCATCGTGTGTTAATATATGTGTTTTTAAATACGTTGCCCCATAACAACTTTCAAACATTTTGGTGGGTAATGTTATGGCTCTAAAAATACATAGTCTAGAAGTTGCTGCAACTGGCTTTGAAGCGCCGAGCATTGCTAAGACGAAGGGCATGTGTCTTCCACCATATCCTCTTCTTGATGAACTTGCTGTAAAAAACGGTGGCCGCTTAGGTGTCCAGCGGAACGTTGTGTGGAGTTCGAATCTTATAGCGTATCCGGCTGGAAACCGTCCATTCACAATTACATATGAAGGCGACAGCGTCAAAAATGGTGTTATATGGGACTCGAAATTGCCGATAGGACTACCCGCATTCTATTTGGAGCGCATGCTAAAAGAAGAAGAAATGCCGCTTATTGAGAGAGCGAATTGCTACATATTTATCGAACTCGATCACTTAGATAAAACCGGAAGCGGATTAGTATACATTCATCCCAAATCACTATACGTAGGGCTCAATTTAGTCTCTAAAAACGATACTTTCGGAGTGCCGGACCCGAAAACCGGGATTGTTTTGGAGTCATCCGGAGAGAGAGGTATATTTAAGGGTCAAAAGAGGAGAGCATTCAGAAACCCTCACCAGTCCATTTGCTCCTTGGGCCATGGCTGGGATGATTCTCTCAGTGATGCTCTTGATTTTGTTTATACGATAGAAAGATATGAGCGAATCACCATGTATGCCAATCTCTCACCATTTGACATGGCCTGGGTGGTGGGAATCAAATTAGAAGATTTGGAGCCGATGGTAATACCAGAATTCAGTCCAGGGAATTTCGTGACCAGGCTCGAAGCGGCGCGTGGAAACCTTTCGCATCTCCAGCCATACCTTAATCCGCCGTTGATGGGACGTGTTGACGCGTTCCTGCAGCTGCTCAGCAATTTAAAACGTACTAATGTGCCCGGAGGGATTGTTCTGGGCGATCGGTCTCCTGGCGAACTGGCCAACCTAGCTACCGAAATAGAAAGAGACTTGCAATTGCTTATTGGTTTGGATCCCAAATTGCGCGACTTGAGCGGCTTTCTTCATTGGTTCGTTAAACCAAAAGACCAGGACTAGCTGGCCAAATCCATCCCACCTATTTTTAAATTTTCTTTGCGTTTTAGTATCCTGATTCTATGGAGGAAAAAAAAGCAGCCCTTATTCTAAGTGATGGGACTGTTGCCTATGGGACCGGGTTCGGCTTCCCATCCGTGCGCACCGGCGAATTGGTGTTCAACCCCGCGATGCAGGGCTACCAGGAAAGACTCACAGACCCAAGCTACGCAGGACAGATTCTTCTTGCGACCTACCCTCTCATAGGCAATTACGGAATAAGCGCCTACTCGTTTGAAAGCAAAAAAATGCACGCAGAAGGCTATGTAATCAGGGAGCTCTGTGCAGAAGGCGAGCACAGGGATTCGGTGAAAACTCTTGATTCTTTCCTCAGGGAGCACGAAAGGCCCGGGATTTACGGGGTGGATACGCGCTTCCTGGTGCGCAAAATCCGCACCCATGGGGTTATGCCTGCGATGATTGCAGTGGGCCCCCAGCTCAACATGAAGGAACTTCTTGAGAACCTGAAATTCGATTACGAAAAAATAGATTTCATAAAAAACATCACGGTGAAAAAGCCCGAGTTCTACGGGGATAAAAAAGCGAGGAAGAAAATAGCGCTCATAGATTACGGAGTGAAGATGAACATGGTCAACGAGCTTGTGAAGCGCGGCCTCCAGGTGATTGTGGTTCCGGCTTACGAGGATGAGAAAACGATACGCTCCCTGGAGCCTGATGGGATAGTTTTGTCCAACGGGCCAGGCAACCCGGCAATCCTGGAGCACGCGCACAAAGTGATATGCGGTTTGAAGGATTATCCAATTTTCGGAATATGCCTGGGCAACCAGCTGATTGCGCACGCATTCGGGGGGGACACCTACAAATTGAAATTCGGGCATCGCGGGGTGAACCATCCGGTGATAAATTTGAAGGACGGAAAAGTGAGAATTACTACGCAGAATCACGGATTCGCAGTGGGGAAAATCCCCAAGGATTTCGAAATAACCGAGAAGAACGGGAACGACGGGAGCGTGGAGGGCCTGGAGCACAAAGACGGGCACATATTCACTGTGCAATACCATCCGGAAGCCACTCCAGGGCCGCACGATTCAAGATTCCTTTTCGACAAATTCGTGAAGATGCTCGGGTGATTGATTGGGCATGGTGGATTATTTACCAAAAAAAGAAGAGGTGAAACAATGAAGCATTTCCTTTCAATGAACGATCTGGACAAAGAGGATATGGAGAAAATTTTTGAGATGGCAGACAAGCTCGGAACCGAAAGTTTCTTCCCGAAGCCCAAGTGCGCAGGCCTTCTTTTCGACAGGCCGAGCACAAGGACGCGCGTCTCCTTTGAAGTCGCGCTGCGCGAGCTCGGACTGCATCCAATCTATCTGGATTATGTTTTCTCCCAGCTCACGCGCGGGGAAAAAATAGAGGATACGGGAAAAGTGCTCAGCAGCTATGTTTCAATAATAATAGCGAGGCTGCACAAGCACGAGATGCTCAACAGGCTCGCAGCTTCCTCTTCTGTCCCGGTGATAAACGGGGCTACGGATCTGGAGCACCCCTGCCAGGCTCTGGGGGATTTGTACACTCTTAGGCAGAAGGGGCTTTTGAAGAACGGGACAAAAATCGCCTATCTGGGAAACCCGTCCACCAACGTTGCGAACGCATTTCTGCTCGGAGCAGAGAAATTCGCGCTTGATTTGTTCTTCATAGCGCCGCGCGGCTATTCCCCCAACCCTGCATACGCGAAAAAAGCAAAAGTTCTCAACAGCTTTGAAGCCAAAGCCGATGTTGCCTACGTGAACTCCTTTGATACCGGGGAAGACGATTTGAATATGTTCCTTCCTTTCCAGCTTGATTCGGAAAAGATGAAGAAACTGGGCGCGAAGTATTCGATGCATCCTCTTCCTGCTTTCAGAGGGATAGAAGTTAGCGACGAGGTGCTTGATTCACCAAATTCGCTCGCCTGGGAGCAGGCGAAGAACAAGGTGGCGGTGCAGAAGGCGCTCATGCAATACTTGCTTGAATGATATCTATTTCATCGCCAAACTTCAGTTTCTTCCATGGCCCACGCGTGGTTATAAAAGGCGATTTGGATAAAAATGTTGGCACCCAATAGTCTTTTG
>JAQTMJ010000014.1:0-6117 GCA_028714395.1 Candidatus Iainarchaeum sp.
ATTTCATCCTATTCTTGAAATTCAGAATTTTAGATACATGCCCAGGAGCGCTCCGGTGAGCGAGCATATGAAATTGGAAGTGTATTTGTTCCCTATCCCCTTTTCCTCAAAAACCCCTGCGATAGTGTCCGCCACGTTTCCAAGGAAGCCCACCACACCCACGAGCAGGGCGCTTGTCGGGGATATTCCAAAAATAAGGATTGCCGCAACACCTATGAACAGGGCTCCGGCGAAGCTCATGAACGTGCCCAGCGGGCTCACCGCACCGCTTGTTCCGGGCGGAACCTCCTTGAGCCCTAAGAGGTAAATGGGCTTCTTCTTTTCCAGCACTCCCAGTTCCGAGGCGAACTTGTCCGAGGTTATCGCCGCAACGGATGCTATGAACGGCATGGGGCCCAAAAATGCCCCGGCAAAGGCGAGCAGCGTGGGCAAAAGGCCGTTGCTCAGCACGTTCTCCCAGCTGCGCTCGTATTCGTATATTCCCAACTGCTTTTTCTCCTCACCTTCGTAGCTTGTGGCTATCACCGAAATGCCCAGGAAAGCCAATAAAAGCATGAGGTATTCCCAGCCCCCGGAAAAGAGTATAAGGATGCCCATCAGCGCCGAAGCTATAAGCCCGTTCTTGTCAAGCATCACAGCCATTTATTCCACACTTATATCTCCGCCTTCCAGGGCCATCCTCCTTCCGAGGAACCTTGAAATGACGTAGGCGTTTGTCTCACTATGGGTTGTGGTTGAGGATGTTTTAAACCTTGAGCCCCCATCGGAAAGGGCTGCGTAAATCAGTAGCTGGTCCGCCAGATGGCAGTCAACATCGCTTCCTGCGCGCTTTTCCAGGAGCAGGGCATCAAGGCATTCCTGGGCCACTTGCTCGGCGCGTCTGCCTTTCTCGCCGAGCGCATAGGAGCCCAGAAAACCGCTCCAGGCAAGGATTGCGTTGGCCGGCTCTCCCTCCTCTTCAAATATGCGAACATGCCCTATGTCGTTTTGCACGAAAACCTTTTTTTCGCGCACCCCTATGGAGAGCGGGAGGCCCGAAAGCCTTATGAGGACTGATGTGCTTTCTTCCCTGAGCCATGCTGAGTTCCCGGAAAGCCTGGATGGCTGGGCTTCCAGTTCCATTTCTCCGCCGCCCTTGGGAAAATACCCGGACTTTATCAGTCTGCATCCGGCTTTTGCGCCGAAAAGCGCTATCGCAGGCATGAACACTTTCTCGAAATAATCATAGGAAGGGCTTTTCATCACGTGGGTGCCGCCGATTATGCGAACAACGCTGGGCTTGGAGGCGGAAAGCAGCAGGGGAAGAAGCGTCTGCGCGACCAGGACGGTGGAGCCCGCGGTGCCTATGTTGAAGTCATATTTCCCGCCCACTATTTCCCCGGGCTCGAACGAGAATTCGGTACTCCCTATTTCGCAATGGGAAAGGGTGCCCCTGCATATGCTGCGCACCGCGCGCGCAGCGGTGAGATGCTGGGCCGCCAGCCCTGGATTCGGACGGTTCGCGCGTATGTTCCTCACCAGCACGGATTTCTTGGTTATGGAAGCGAGGGAAAGCGCTGTTCTTATTATCTGGCCGCCGCCCTCGCCATATGATCCGTCTATTTCAATCATGAAGAGATGATGGAAAGATAGATTAAAAATCTAATCAAAGAAATGCATCCATGGGCATGCTGGAGGATTTCGAATCGCTGAAGAGGAACAGATTCAGGCTTTTGCCGTATGGATGGGCGAAAACCAAGATGGAAGCGCATCTTATCGCAAGGTCCATGGGCTATCCGGTAGCGCTGAAGATAATTTCCGAAGGGATTTCGCACAAAACCGACGTCGGAGGCGTGAAGGTCGGGATAAGGAATGACCAGGGCCTTGCGCTTGCATACGATGAGATAATGGAGAGCGTGAAGGAGCGCGAAATCCAGGGAATGCTGGTGCAGAAGATGGCCCGCAAGGGGATTGAACTGATAATAGGCGGGAAAAAGGACGCGCAGTTCGGGCATGTGATTGTTCTTGGACTGGGAGGGGTTTATGTTGAAGTTTTCAGGGACATCAGCGCGCGGCTGTGCCCCATAAACGAAAATGATGTGGAGGAGATGATTGACGAGCTGAAGAGCCACCCCATACTCAAGGGAACGCGCGGGCAGAAGGGAATAAACGTGGAGGGGCTCAAGGAACTCATGCTCGCAACGTGCAGGTTCATGCACAGAGAGGACATAAAGGAACTTGATTTGAATCCGGTAATCTTTGACGAGAAAGGCTATGATATAGTCGATGCGAGGATAGGCAGATGAATTCTGCATTCCAGGTGGAACGGTTGGAATATGAAAAAGTTCTGAAGGAGCTGAAAAAGCGCGCGAACCCCAAAAATGTGGAGGGAATGGCGCGCTTCGGCATCAACCCGAAAAACACGCTCGGGATTTCGGTTCCTGAGCTGCGTGCGCTTGCGAAAAGAATAGGAAAGAACCACGGGCTTGCGCTGAAGCTTTGGAATTCTGGAATCCACGAGGCGAGGATGCTCGCTGCGTTCATAGACGACCCGCTGCTGGTGGATGGGAAGCAGATGGATGCGTGGATAAAGGATTTTGATTCATGGGACGTGTGCGACCAGGCCTGCTGCGACCTCTTTGACCAGATTCCTTTAGCCTATGGCAAGGCGGTGAAATGGACGGGCAGGAAAGGGGAATTCGAGAAACGCGCAGGATTTGCGCTCATGGCAGGGCTTGCCTGGCACGACAAGGATGCGGAGGATGAAAAATTCGTGCAATTTTTTCCGTTCATAAGACGCGAAGCAAGTGATGAGCGCAATTTCGTGAAAAAGGCCGTGAACTGGGCGCTCAGGAATATCGGGAAAAGGAATAAGAAGCTCAACCGGCTGGCGATAGAAACCGCGAAGGAGATTGAGAAAATGGATTCAAAAAGCGCGAGATGGATTGCAAAGGACGCGCTTAGGGAGCTTCAGGGTGAAGCTGTGCAAAAAAGATTGGGGAGATAGCGCATGGACAAACTGCTAAAAAATCTGAAATACGTTTTCGAAGCGAAGAGCATCGCGATAATAGGAGCCAGCGACAATCCTGAGAAGCTGGGGTGCGTGATTTTCAAGAATCTCATCGAAGGTGGGTTCGGCGGAAAAATCTATCCAATCAACCCAAAATACGAAAACCTGCTGGGGCTCAAATGCTATCCGGACGTGCTTGCCGTAAAGGGAAATATAGACGCTGCAATAATCGCGACTCCTGCGCAGACCGTTCCGGGGATTCTTGGGCAGTGCGGAGAGAAAAAAATAAAGGGCGCGGTTGTGCTTTCCGGGGGCTTTGCAGAGGTGGGAAACAGCGCGCTTGAGGAGCAGGTGAAAAAAATCTGCATTGAGCACGGGGTTGCATTAATCGGGCCTAATTGCCTGGGGGTGCTCAACCCGCATACGAGGATAGACAGCATATTCATGCCGTTCTACAAGTTCCAGAGGCCTGCGCCGGGCAACATAGCTTTCATAACCCAGAGCGGGGGGGTGGGAAGCGCCATAGTGGACCTTGCCGCGAGCTACGGAGTGGGCATATCCAAGTTCATATCCTACGGGAACGGCGCGGTGATTTCCGAGGCAGGGCTGATGGATTACCTAGAAGCGGACGCACGGACCGAAATAATAATACTCTATATAGAGGGGGCGAAAGACGGGAGGAAGCTTTTCGAAGCGATGAAAAGAACCAACAGGAAAAAACCCATAATAGTGCTCAAGGCTGGGAGAGGGGGGAGGGCGAGCGATGCGGCGCGCTCGCATACCGGGAACCTCGCCGGAGACTATCTTGCATACAAGGCGGCGTTCAGGCAGGCGAAGGTGGTTGAGGCCGAGAGCCTGGAAGAGCTTTTCGATTTTGTGAAGATATTCAGGCAGACGCTTCCCCACGGGAGGGAAGTAGGAGTTATCACCAATGGAGGTGGAATCGGCGTACTCACCGCGGATGCGCTCCAGCAGGAAGGGCTTGAGCTGGGCAGCATGGAGCCAAAAACCCGAAAAACCGTCAGTGCTTTGCTTCCTGCGTATGGGAGCGCGGGCAACCCCCTAGATTTGATTGCGGATGCTGGAGTGGAGAAATTTTCAGGTGCCATAGAGGCGTTCATGCAGGACGCGGACATGGATGCTATTATAATTGATGTGCTGTTCCAGGTTCCGCCAATAGATGAGAGATTGCTCAAGGTGCTCATAAAGGCCTCGGATGACAAGAGGAAGCCAATTGCGGTTGTTGCCATGGGAGGAAAGTACACTGAGGAGCAGAGAAGGATGCTGGAGGGCAACGGCGTTCCGACCTACAACAATCCGCTGTCCGCAGTGAAAGCTGTGAAAAAGCTCGCGGAATACGCGGAATACAGGAGGCTTTTGTAACTATAGTTACAATGCTATTGCTCACTTCTTTTTAAGAACAATAAACAGGTGGTCCTTGTCGAAGGGCTCAAGTTCCATCTCCTGCACGATGTCAAAATGCGGTTCGAGCTTCTTTTTCACCAATGCGAAAACGTCCCGCGGGGATTTCAGAACGTCTATGCTCTGGCTCTTTATGCAGAGCATCGCGAATCCGCCTTTTTTGAGGAATTTTTTCGCGTTTATGATGAGTATGTCGTCCTGGTCGGGCTGTGCAACGTCCTGGTATATCACGTCCACCTTGCCCACGTCCTTGTAATCATCTGGCCTTCTCGCATCTCCGAGTATCGGGACCAGATTCTCCCTTTTCTCAGAAAGCGGGAGAAGCTGCCTCATGCTTGTAGCGGAAATTTCAACGCAGAATACCGTGCCTTTTGCACCCAGGATGTCGGAAACATGAGATGGGGTTGTGCCTGTGCTAGCGCCCAGGTAAAGCACATTAATCCCGGGCTTTACGGGCATCTCCTTCAGCCCGCGCCTTATGGCTCCAGCGAGCTTGCTCCTGTATGGGTCCCATTCGCGGTATTCCTTTTCATCCAGCCTATGGAGCTTTTCCCCGTAGACGCGGGCCCCTGGAACCATGTTTTCGGTAGCTAACCGACCATCCACGCTGAAAACGCCTTCAAACAGTTTCACGACCAATGCAATCACTCCTAAAAATATATCGGGCTCGAGGGGAAATTCAACTTCCGGTTTCGCGTTCCGAAACAGAAAATGTTTGAACCCCTGGCCTACGGATTAAAAGTCCGCCGCTCTGGCCAAGCTGAGCTACGAGCCCGCCACATATCCCTTTTTCTTTTAGAAAAAGAAAAAGGTCTGAGTGTTTCACCCCAAAAAGAAAACTTATTTCCAGCGGGAATAGAATTGGGCTCGGAAATGTTTTTAAAACAACAATATGGTTTAAAAGCAGTTTCAGGGATAATTAGAGTTACCCCGGGCAACGAAAGAGATTATGTTGGAAAGGGGGTATCACGGAACCGTAAGGTGCGGGGCACTTTGCGGCGAAGTCGTCGGAACGCCGACGACAACGGAAGGGGGCGAGCTGATATTAGCTAATGATAAGCCCCCTGTCGAGCTGGGTTGACAGATCGGCTATGTGCCCGCCTGCAGAAAAAATGCAGCAAGCGGGATAGAAGGGCTCAACTCCCTTACCCAGCTTAAATTTGCTTTACTTCTAGAATTCAGAAATAGAGCAGCACGCCTAGTACGCCGTGAACAACTGCAAGGATTATGGTCAGCGCAGCCATGCGCGGGTGCCATTTGAAGGGAATGGTTTTGCGGCCGGTGTAGTTCAGAAAGCCGATGGTCGCAGTGGCGAGAAGCGAAATCATAGTCGCTACCCCAAGGTACATTATCAGCGGCTTCCCGAAAATCAGGTAATAGCTTATTTCCTGCAGCATGGCATCCACTCTTGCACACGGGCTATTGCACCACTATCACACCCTTCATTGAAGGATGTATGGCGCACGAGTAATTGTACGTTCCCGGCGTGTCGAACCTGAACTCGAAGGAATTTCCCTGGCTCAATGGCTGCGAGTTAAACGCATCTGATTTTATCTGATGCGGTGTTGGGTCCTGGTTCGTCCATTTCACTGTAGTTCCGACCGTCACAGTCAACGTACCCGGGTTGAACGCAAAATTCTGTATTGTCACTGCGCTGCCAGTGGCGTTTCCAGCAGGAGGTTGTACTGTGCTGTTTGTGGCGTTTC
>JAQTMJ010000014.1:6127-10281 GCA_028714395.1 Candidatus Iainarchaeum sp.
GCGTACTGTAGCAGCCAGTCAGCAAAAGCACTGCGACGGTCAGCAGCGCAAACATTCCATATGTCTCTTTCATAGTACCCACCTCCTCATTTATTCAATAGGTTTTTGGCGAAAATGCGCGCATTTTCCAAATCTTCCTCGTTCGGCTGGCCTGGGTTCGTTGCTTCCTTGAAATTGATGGTCCAGAAAAGTATTTTCATTTTGGAAACTTCCCCTTTGCAGCAAAACTCGCCGGCAAAATCAAACCCCCGGCTCAGCACCTTTTCCTTGAGCGCGCGGTGATGCTTTGGATTGCCCTCACCGCCGGTGGAAAAAACGAACGCCTTGTGCCCCTTCATGTCAGGGAGCTTTCCAACCAGTCCGGTTATGCTCCTGTAGGGGGAGCCTGCGAATATGCCGCTGCCGAAGCCCAGCATGTCATAATAGATTAACTCTTCCAGGCGCGCTTCCTTTACCGGAATGAGTTTTGCATCAAGCACCGTAGCCATGGCCCTTGCAACCTTTTCCGTATTTCCATTGGACAGGGACTCATAGACTATGGCTCTTTTCATAAGCCAAACACTCGCTCAAAAAATTATTAAAGATAGGGTGCGACATGGGTGTGGTGGAAAAATGGCAGAACAAACAAACGTTCCTGGAAAAAGAAGCTTTTTGTTCATCATTCTGGTGTCCATAGTAACCTGCGGAATCTATTGGATTTACTGGTACTACAAGACCAACGCCGAGATGAAGGATTATTTGAAAGTGAACTGCTCTCCCGGAGGCAGACTGGCTGTGCTGATTTTCGGCTTCATACTCCTGGGCCTGCCGAGCATATATGTTTACTATCTGTGGCTAAGGGATGCCGATGCCGAGGCGAAAAAGGCAGGGTTGGACGGGTTCAGCCCGATAGTGAACCTGATTCTGCTGTTCATCCCTTTCGGAACCCTGTATACTACTTACAAGGTGCAGGCCACGCTCAACGACATATGGGACGCAACCACGAAGAAGAGTTCTGGCAGGGCGCAGGCGTACGCGCAAAGCCAGACGAGCCAGCAGGACCAGCCGCAGGAGAAGGTGGTGGTGCTGTGCACCAGATGCAAGAGCACCAATCCGGCCGGTTCTAATTATTGCATCAAGTGCGGGCAGAACCTGGTTTGATAAGGGGCATATTTTAACTTTTCTCCACCATAAACTTATTCTGGAACGGGCCCGTAGCGCAGCTTGGATAGCGCGGCAGCCTTCTATCCCATATCCCCTTTTTCTTTCCAAAAGAAAAAGGGGCTGAGGGTTTCACCCCTAAAAAGAAAGGTTATTTTTATTCGGGTATGGAGGAAAGCTGTAGGTCATGGGTTCAAATCCCATCGGGCCCGTTTACTTATCCTTGTTTTCCTCCAGGTAGAGATAGAAGAACAGTACTAGGCCGAAAACCTGGAAGGGAATGATGAGCCAGGGGTTAAGCTCCAGGTATGAAAGAATGAAGCCCAAAATGAGTGGGATATCGCACATTGCAAACGGAAGTATTAATGCGTCAGCCGCACGGGGGGAGTTTTGCATTTCCATATTGCTCTTGCTTTTTCTGTAAATAGAAATCACCAGAGCGGCCTCAAGAAGCGAAATAACTGAGAAGAGAATGAAATGGCTGGAGTTGAGGAAAGCATCAATGCTCAGCGAATTGTGGCAACTCAATCTAGAGCTGGAGACATAGCACAGGTAGAATGAGATGAATGGAAATACCACGTACGCGGGCAAAAGAAGCAGAG
Organism: Candidatus Iainarchaeum sp.; assembly: GCA_028714395.1. Lineage (GTDB taxonomy): Archaea > Micrarchaeota > Micrarchaeia > Anstonellales > Bilamarchaeaceae > JAHJBR01. Next base: position 7,870 of record JAQTMJ010000014.1, read on the forward strand.
GGGAAAAACTTTTCTTCGCATAGGGCTGCGTGACGGGGTTCATAAAAGCGCCTGTACCTATTTCCAAACATCCATTTTTATATTTTATCTGCTATAGATAGTATTCCAATCTGACTTCTCGAAGGTGGTTTCATGGAGCCAAAGGTTCAAGCAGTAGTAGAATTGATAAACACGGTTTTGGAGGACAGCTCAATACCAAAGAACATACGGGCGGTGCTCGCCAACGCCAAGAGCAGGCTTATGACCAGCGAGGAGATAACCCTGAAGGTCAGCGCCGCGATTTACATGATCGAGCCCATAAGCGAGGATGTGAACATGCCGTCCTATGCGAGGACACAGGTGTGGAGCATCCTGAGCGCGCTTGAATCCATAAAACATTAGGCGGTGGGCGTGGCTGATGGGCAGGCGGATTTTGAAAATGCCGGAGCCGGAATTTCTGAGCTGAGAGCGAAGGGAGTAAGGCTCACTCTGGACGCAGAGCAGTTGCTAAAAAACGGCAGCGAGAAACTGCTCAAGGAGATCGTTTCCCTCCAGAAGCTGTTTATAACCAGGGAAGACGTGGAAGCCGCGATGGCAAGGCTGAACGAGCCTGTGGAAATGGCCAGGCCCAGGGAACGCCCGGCTGCCGCGGAATGCGCCCCTGATATAAAAATACTGCACCAGTTCGACGTTACGGGAAAATCCAGGACCACGGGCAGCGTGGATGATTTCGTGGCCTATTTCCGCAACCGCTACCAGCGCATGAGCCGGCTTCTCTCCTCTGCCTCGAAATATCCCACCGTGGGCCTCGGGGACATAAAAAAGGAAATCAACCAGAACGTGCGCATAGTGGTCATGGTGTACGAGAAGAGGGATACGAAGAAGGGCAGCGTGCTCCTGGAAGTGGAGGATTTGGAAGGCAAGTTCAAGGTCGTGGTGCCCAGGAGCAACGAGAAAACCTACGAAAAGGCCAGGAGGCTGCTCAGGGATGAAGTGGTTTCAATAACCGGCAAGGTGCTCGAGCAGTTCATCATTGCCGAGGAAGTGGAATGGCCTGATTTGCCGGTGATGAGGGAGAAGAAGCTGGGCGAACGGGATCTGGCCTGCGCCTACATATCCGACATCCACGTGGGCTCAAGGCATTTCCTGGAAAAGCAGTTCCAGAGGTTCGTGGACTGGCTGAACCTGAAAGGGGGCGAAACCGAAATAGCAGGGAAGGTGAAGTACGTAATAGTCGCGGGGGACATTGCCGATGGAGTTGGAATATACCCGAAGCAGGAGAAGGACCTTGCAATAAAGGATGTTTACAAGCAGTATGAGGTTTTTGACAATTACATGGAGATGATGCCTGATTACATAGAAGTGATAGTGGCTCCGGGCAACCATGATGCCGTGAGGCGCGCGGAGCCCATGCCTGCCATAGAGGACAGCGTGATAAGGAGCGACGTGACCAGGGTGGGAAGCCCGACCGTGCTCGAGATAGAAGGAATAAAGCACGTGGTTTACCACGGGACTTCCATGGACTCCATGATATCCGGCATGTCCGGCCTGTCGTACAACAATCCGGAAAAGGTTTCCATGGAATACCTGAAAAGAAGGCACCTGTCGCCCATCTATGGGACGAACCAGATAGTGCCCGAGCGCGTTGATTATCTTGTGCTGGAAACCGAGCCGGACGTGCTACACTGCGGCCACGTGCACAAGAACGGCTATGCCTATTACCGCGGCACGCACGTGATAAACTCCGGGACGTTCCAGGACAGGACGGATTTCCAGGTGCAGCAGGGCCATGTGCCCACTCCTGGAATGGTAGGGGTGCTGGAGATGAAGAGCGGTGTTTACAAAACCCTGGATTTTTCCAAGGAGGCATAGGGGATGGAATTGAAAAAGCTGACTCAAAACAAAATCCGAAACTACTCGAAAATGAAAATTTTGAATCCGAAACCGAAAATTTCGGAAACGAAAATCCCGAACCCGAAAACGAAAATCCCGAAAACGAAACGGCGAGAAGGTACAGATTTCAATACAAAAGAAAGTGAATGAAAATGCTGGCTGCAAGCGAGGAATACCAACAATACCTCGATTCCCTCAAAAGGGGGCTCGAGCATGCATACGGCATAGCCAGCGAAGCAAGGAAGCAGGGTTTCGACCCCGAGGACGAAGTGGAGATAAAGATAGCAAAGGACGTGGCTTCCAGGGTGGAGGCGCTGGTGGGGCCGCCGGGAATAGCGAAGATAATACGGGACATGGAAGAGAGCGGGGTCGTAAGGGAGGACATAGCATTCAAGCTCGCGGCAAGCATCGCCGGAGGGGAAATCATCCGCGGGCAGACCGTGCAGCTCATAGAGCAGGCGGTGCGCACCAGCATAGGGGTGCTCACCGAAGGGATGCTTGTGGCCCCCACAGAAGGGATATCTAAAGTGAGGGTAAAGC
>JAQTMJ010000015.1:0-1860 GCA_028714395.1 Candidatus Iainarchaeum sp.
GGCTGCAACCTTAGCAGCAACACCAATGCCAGCCTCTATCTCACTTCCATTCCAGCGTCCACTTCCGGCCTTTCAGTCAGCGCAGATAGCATGGAGATGAGCAGAAGCGAGACCGGCGTGCTTGCCCAGGATTCCAATGGCGTCGGAATCTCGTCATCCAAAATATACGATATGCAGCCCGCGGCTCCTGGAAACCCCACCTACTTCATGCACATGGAAAATTGCAAGGAGTGCGGGATTTCCAATTCCAGGCTCAACCAGTCGCAATACGGCATCCTTGCGAGCAATTCCGACAAATTCTATGTGACGGACACTGGTATGGGGCAGTTGCCTTGCGGAGGCGACCCCTATAATTATGGCATCCTTGCATACAATTCAAAGCAGGGCGCAATCTCAAACGTGAACATATCTCTGCCCGTGTCTTCACCCGGCAGATGCTACTCCATTCTTTTGAACAAATCCCCTGAAACAGCAATTTCCCATGTGCAACTCAACGGCTCGAGCGAGGGGTTCCTGGCCGAAGAATCAGGGAGTTCCTCGCTCTCATCATCCGCAGTGATGAACGTACTGAATATAAGCGTGCGCATCCTGGATTCGCCGGATTTCAACGTAAGCAGCAGTCTCGTGAACGGGGGCGCCAGCACCCGGATTGGCATCCAGGCCATCGGTTCCCCCAACCTGCACGTGCTCGATAGTGTGGTTTCCAATGATGCGGAAAAGGGCATAGAGCTTCTGGGCTCGGGCGCAGAGATAAACGACAGCACGGTGAACAACAGCGGCATATACGGCCTTGACGCAACGAACTCAAGAGTGAGCCTGTACCGCTGCCAGTTCGCGGACAACAGCCGGGTCGCGGTGAGGCTGAACAATTCCGGCGGAAGCCTGGTGAACGGCAGCCTGCTCCAAAACCACCTCATCGGCGTTTTTGCATACCAATCCGCAGTATCGGTGCTCGGCAACGAATTCGTGAACAACAGCGACTACGCAGTCCACCTTAACCTTTCCCCGGGCAGCAGCGTGAACGACAATAGCATAGTCCGGAGCGACAGGGCGATTATCGGAGACAATTCCGGCCCGCTGGATATCATGCGGAACAGCATCGACGACGTGCTCGATGGCGTCGCGCTCAGGCACGCCGACGGCTCGCACATAGAAGAGAACATGGTATGGAATACCGTGGATGCCGATCCCCCGGTAGATTTCACGGCCATCGGCATATACATTGAAGAGTCCAAAAACCTGGACATAAGCAAGAACTCGGTGGTAGGGAAGTTCCCTGACTCGGGCATAATGCTCAACACCTGCAACCATGTCAATATAGTGAGCAACAAGATAGAGGTGCCGGAAACGGGCCTGGCAATACTGAACTGGACAGCCTATTACCTTTATGGATTGGTGCCCGGGGTATGGACCGGATACGCGAAGATGGGCCTGGGGCTCAACCTGGTGAACGTTTCCGATGTGGTGTTCTACGACAACCTTTTCCGGGATTCAGAAGTGTTCATAGATGTGAACAGCACCGGGATTTCGGCCACCCAGGAGGGCGGCGGCGAAAACATACTCGGCTGCGCGCACCAGGGCGGCAATGCCTGGCTCGCGGGCGGCTTGGGATTCTCGGAGGTGTGCGATGACATAAATGGAGACTGCTTCTGCGACAGCGAGAAGGTGATAGACGCAGACCTCAACGATACACTGCCCCTGGCGCTCAACCAGGGCTTCGATTTCACGGTCCGGGCCGATGCAGTCAACGGGAAGGGTTTAGGCACCAGGCAGCAGTTCAACAGCAAGGAATACGTTGCCGCGACCACCGGGCAGAGCCAGGATATCACATTTTCCATACTGTCCAAGATAAACGGTACC
>JAQTMJ010000015.1:1870-10262 GCA_028714395.1 Candidatus Iainarchaeum sp.
TGCCGCCTCATGCCCCCGCTTTCAAAATCTACCACGGTGGACAGCAACGAGACCGGCGGCATAGGCACCATAACCGAAAGCAAAGGCGAGGGCTGCTACGCGCTCGTAGTGAATTGCACCAGGGTCCAGTCCAAAGTTTCGCAGCCCGCCTATTTCTGCGTGGACCGCACGCCCCCCACCATAACCCAGGGCCAGCGCTACCAAATAAAGGGTAGGGTTTACAACCCGGATGACGGGGAAGTGGTTAACTCAAGCACCTTTGTGCTCAACATGAGCGCCAGCGACAACAAGAAATACACCTTCATAGCCTCGTGCAGGGTTGAATTGTGGAACGGAACCGGCCCGGAAAAATTCATGGGCAACCTGAGCTTCGCGCCCACCACATCCGGGAGATCCCAGTACTGTGAAATATCCGTGAAGCTCGCCAACGGGACCTACCGCTACCGCGTGTTTGCCCTGGATTCAGCGGAAAATTATGCGGGAACGCTTTACCGCACGGTGGTCGTGAACGGCAATCCCACCGGCTGCGACGACTGCGAGAACGTGAACAGCTTCGACCCAAGCACCATACTGCTCACCCAGCAGTCCGGATTATACGATATAAAGGCGATGCTTTATTTCGACAACACTTCGAGCGGCGTGAGGCAGCCGGTCCCAGGGGCGCCCCTGCTGGTGTGGATAAGGAGTTCCACCTACAGCTACCTCACCAAGGTCGTAACCGATGAGAATGGCGTTGCCCATTTCGATTACTCGGGCTGGAGGGAAGCACCCCACGAATACAGCTTCCTGTACTGCTGCTTCTACGAGGACTGCGGCTTCGAATTCTGCATCAACGCCTCCGGGGTTGATGATGCGTACAGGGAAGCCAACGGCATATACAGTGTAGATACGGTTCCGACCATGCCGAATCAGCCAGAGATAAGCATGGACAAGCATTACCTGCTTCCCTCGGTGAAGAAAATAGACATCTCGCCGGACAAGCAGGATTTGTACACCCAGCTCCAGCAGACCCTTTGCGTGCCCATATTCATCCTCTTCGGCCTGCTCATGGGCGCCCTTTACTACACAGGAAGGAACCCGTTCGGATTCATAGACTTGTCCCCGCTCAGGGTGGGGAGGCACATAAAATACAGTCCCAGGGGGATGCAGACCGGGTTCAAGCTCAGCACCCAGACTTTGCAGGGAGTTGCCAGCCGGGTGGGAACCACGGCAGTGAGCGCCAAAGGCGGTTTCAAGGGTTTCGTGAAGCAGACGCTGAAGCAGGAAACCGCGCCGTTCAGGAACCTAAAGAACCTTGTCGCACCAGGCAAGGATGCGAAAAATGTGGGTTTGGCCACCAGGCTGACCATGACTCTCTTCGGAGGCGACATAAGTGCGAAAGGCGCGGCCAAAAGGGCAAATGCTGCGCAGCCCGCCAAGCCCCCCGATCGGCGGGGTTCCGATACGGGCCGGTCAACTTCCGCACAGCCTGCAAAAGGATCAACACCAAACAAATCATCTTCCACGAGTTCGACACCGGCCGTAAAAGTAGCGTCTGCAGGAAGCGACAAATCACCTCCCACGAAGGAACAATCAGCTGCGAGCCCTAAATCAACTGATGCCGCAGCTCAGAATAAGACACCCAAACCTGCAGAAACCGCAAGCCCCAAAGCCGGTACCGCAATGCGGTTGATAACGGACAATGCGCTCTCCAGGATGTTGGGAATAAACATGGCGGGCGGCGGAGGGTGGATAGGGGCGCTGGGCTTCTTCGGAATGCGCTGGGCCGCAGTTGCATCACTGGCAAATCTCTCTTACAATGCCTTCTCTTCAACCACTGAAAAGAAAACAGTGGCTTCAGGCAAGGAAGACGAGGTGAAGGCAGAGCTCAAACCCCGCTTCAGCAAAGAGGAACTCAAGAAATTTGCAACACTCACTAAAAACGGCCAATCCACGACCATTAGCGACGGCAAGAAGACCTATGTTGCTTCCCTGGAACTAAGGACGGAAAACGGGAAAGAGGTCCGTTACATAACCGTGAAAGAGGCGGTCAAACCTTCGAGGCAGATATTCAGCTTCGTGGCCGCCCTTACCGGCGTTTTCCACCTCCTTGACATAAAGACCGGCATGCAGGCAGCGGCATTGGCGAGGCGATCCGAGGCCATGGCGAATGAAGAACAGAATGAGTTCAAAAAAGAGAAATCCCGTTCGCCCCCCAGAGGCCCTCTGGCCGTGCTTGATGAATTGAAGGAAAAGTCCAATCCCGCCGTTGCCGAGCTGGCAGAAAAAATGATACGGCAGAAGATTTACATGGAGGGCATTTCAGCGGGCAGGGGGTTCCTCGCGTCGCTCTCAACCAGCGCGATAGGATTCCTCATCGGAACCCCGGCGGCCACGCCCATCGCGAAGCGCTTCATTTACGATGAGAGCATGTCTGTCGAGCGGGCTATGCACATAATCCAGGACGACGTGGACAAAAAAGTTAGGGATGAAAAGAAGAAAATCATAATAATCAACGACGTCCCGGAAAGGGGCCTTTACGTGGGCATGGTAAACCCGGATTTCATAGAAGACCTCAAACACCGCCTCGATTCTCCAGACCAGGGGAAGGCCATGCGGCAATTCTTCAAGGAAAGGGGAATAACCTACGAAGGGCGCTTCTTCCAGGCGCTTGAGGTAATTACAAAAGGAATGGGCGCAGAACTGCCTGCCCTCGCGCAGCGCGTCAATCTCGCCTACATGAACAACCAGGTGCCTCAGGACAATCCGCAATTCCAACCCCGCCTTGCAGCCATAGCTGTTTCCCTGGATTCATCCAAAGTGAGTCAAGACCTAAAAAAAGCAGTCAAGGACATCTCAGCTGAAAATATTTCCAAGCCAGAGCAGCTCGGCCTAAAGAACAAATATGAGACTGAACTTGCAGCAGTGCTGCTGGAAATCAGCAAATTGAGCTCGCTCACTCCAGCTCAGGCGGCTTTCTATCAAGACAGGCTCCAAGACGCGCTGCGCAAAACCGGGCTTTCGCGCAACGAGCCGCTTTTGGCCTTGGGCAAGGAACTGGAAGGCATCGCAGCATCGTTCTCAAATATGGCGCCGAAAGAGCTGTCTATGAAGGCCTTTGAATCCATGGTCGGCGGAATTTTCAAAAAGAACGAACGGCAGGTAAGCAACCTAAACTTCGAGGCTGTTATGAAAGACATAGCGACTTATTACACCGAAGCCGCAGCCCTATTGAGCGATGTAAAGGATCCAAAGCAAGTCGTTGATTCACTTAAGCAGGCTAACTCCAGTCCAGAGCTTGCGAACGCCATTAGTTCGGAGCTTGCGAACGTCCTTAATGATATAGCATCCGGTCGGATATCCACACAAGAGAAGCTCAAACCCAGTCTTGGACTCCTCAAAAACGAGGATGAGCAGCAATTGGCAAAGGCGCTGCTTAGAGCGGTTCAAGCAGTTCAATCAAAAGATCCAGCTACCGTGGAATCCAGCCGCACTGACTTTGTGGATGCGGTGGTTAAGTTGAAAATCCGGCAGAGTGAAACTTTTTCCAGGATAGACTCTGCAACCGGAGTTTCTGAAGAAGACAAGAATTTCATGAAAAGCGCAGTTTTGGCAATGAGGCACTATTCAGAGCGCGAGCCGGATTTCACCCAGGAAAATATCAAGCTGGTAGAAAGCGGGGCAGTGGGTGGAGGGGAAGTGCGCCGCGAAACCCTCAAGTACGACCACTATGTTGATGCCTATGGCCAGCTCAACACCATCGCAAGCGAGTACTTCGCCTCCGAAACCAGGCGGGCGATGGACAAATTCATTGAGGACCACGAGAAAGACCGCGTGCTGCAGGAGGCGGATCGCGCTATTGAACAGGGCACGCAACCCAAGCTAGTTTATGGAACGGATGTTTCCAGCTACCCCACTAAATCATACGATAATACTGGCAAACGCAGTGAAAATGCCGCAGCTATCAGCATCTCGGCGAAGGGTCTGGTGAGCATAACAGAAAATGGCACGACGCATAAGTTCGACTCTGCAAATGAAAAAGACCTTTACATGCTTGCTGCGAATGAAAAGGATCTTTACATGCTTGCGCACGCCTACCTGTCGCCCCAACTGCAGCAAGAGGGCATTTTCGCCGAACCCCCTCAAAATGTTCTGGCTAAAGAAGTCAGCATGATGAAATCCGAACCCAATTATATCAGGCACATAATTGATGATATGCTTCCTTCGCATGGCTATAGCGTAACCGTGCCCGCGATTGGCAGTAACACTGGGGGTGAAGTCGTTTTCAGCAAGGGTGGCGCCACCATAACCGTAAACAATAAGCCAGTAAAAATCTCGACATGGGAGGACATATTTAAACTGAATGAGGGATACAAAACTGTCTTCTCAGCCGCGGTCCACACATGCATCGAAGGGCGCATTCCAACTAAGGAGGATCTGGAAGCCGATAAAACAAGCAAGGATCCAAAATCTGACTATTATGAGGACTTTGCTCGGAACCCGAAGGATTTCTATAAGATGGCGCAGCATTATGTAAACTATGCGCTGACGCCTTCAGAATCCAAATCCGCATCGCATGCCAAGCCCAAAGCTCCTCAGCCGCCGTTCTCTGTTTCTGCAGCACGCGACGCAATAAACGATTCCCGTTACGAGTCATTCGAGTATAACCTTTTGAACCGAGCCAAATTCGAATTGGAAATCGCAAACATTAAGCCGCTAGGCAAGGGGCAATAGCAGGGATTTCCATGGGTTTGCTAGACCTTTTGACAGGCAAGGAAGGCGGAGAAAAGGGATGGAAAGCCAAATGCCCCAACTGCGGGAAGGAAATAACCCTGGACGTGGAGCGCTGCCCGTACTGCGGCGTGCACGTAAAGAGCATGTTCAGGAAGAAGTGCCCGAAGTGCGGCGAGCTCAACGAGCTGGACGTGGAGCGCTGCGTAAAATGCAAATATGATTTCGCGGCCGAGCTCGCGCGCGCCAAGAAAACAATCTATGTGTGCCCCATATGCGGCTACAGGGCGGATTACTACATGCTCCGATGCCCTGCCTGCAACACGAGGTTCTCGTAATTTCACTATTCTTTAAATCCTTTCCCCAGATGATATGCTATGGAAGTTCCCTTCAAGGAAAAAAACGCGGAGCAGAAGGAGCCAGAAGCGGTGAGGCTCAAGAAACTGGACTTGCTGGACGATTTCGAGAACGTGGAGATAAAGAAGCTGGAAGCAGGGGACAGGAAGGAAGTGCACCGGATAATGATGAAGACGCTCTGGGAAGCGAGCGAGCAGCAGGTTGCTGATGTCATAAAGGCGGGCTTCAGCTACGGTGCCTACGTGGAGCGCATGCTCGTGGGGGCAGGGCTGGCCTGGCAAACCCATTTTGACGAGGAGCGCGGAGCAATGGACAGCGGAGAGCCCAACGCGCTCTACATGGAGGATGTGGCGCTCCTGCTTGCCTACGAAGGCAAAGGCATAAGGAAAATGCTTATAGATGAGAGGGAAAAGGCAGCAGGCGCAGCCGGCTTCCATTACGCGATAGCGCTCATAAGCCCGGACTGGAAGGGCGGCGCACTCGAGGAAATGATAAGGGAGCGCGGCAACAAGACTGAGAAGGAATACCTGGGCATGGGTTATTCCTTTGCCAGGGGCAAGGACGGAATATTCGCAATAAAAAAGCTGGTTTGATGCTGGTTGTTCTCAGGCTGGGCCACCGCCTTCCAAGGGACGAGCGCATAACCACCCACGTGGCGCTCGTGGCAAGGGCTTTCGGGGCCGGCAGGCTCATCTACGCAGGCCAGCACGATTCCGGCTTCGAGGAGAGCATAGGGCGCGTGGTCTCTAACTGGGGCGGGGATTTCCAAATTGAATACTCGAAGAATCCGCTGAAAACAGCAAAGGAATACAAAAAATCCGGGTACAAAATCGCGCATCTCACGATGTACGGGATTCCGCTTCCTGAAAAGGAGGCTGAGCTCAGGAAAATCCTGAACCTGCTGGTGATAGTGGGCGCAGAGCAGGTGCCTGCGGAATTTTACGAAATAGCGGATTTCAACCTCTCGCTCACCTCCCAGCCGCACAGCGAAGTTGCTGCGCTCGCAATCGCATTGGACAGGATAATGGGCGGCAAGGAGCTCTCAAGGACCTTTTCCTCGCGCTTTGCGGGAAAGATGGAGATAATACCGAGCGAGAAAGGGAAAAAGGTAAGAAAACCCTGAAGCGAAAGACCGGAAGAGGCCAAGCCCATGACCATTGCAAAAGGCTAAATCCCGACCAGTTTTTTCACGTTGTTCACGAATGCGTTCCTCTCAGTCCATCCCCCTATCCAGTAGGTGAACAGCGGAACAAGGAGCGAGAGCGAAATGGTGAACGCCGCGACCACCGGAAGGTCGATGTTGGGCACATAGGGGTGCAGCCCAAGCCAGTAATCCACGTAATCGTTCAGCAGGAACCAGCCGGTTGCCATGGCAATCGTCTTCTTGTCGAACTGCTTCGCGACCAGAAAAAATTGCAGTATCATGCCGATGTGCTCCACTCCCAGAAGTATGAGGAATCCCTTGGAATCCAGATATTGGCCGTAGCCCAGCAGCACGTATTCGGTCCATATGCCGTATTTGACCAGCCCCATGGCGGTTATGCACCTGAGCAGGTCGTTTTTGAACACGCCCACGAAAAACAGGGTGGCCAGCAGCACGTAGAGCGGGCAATCCGGTATGAACACCCACAGGAGCGGATTAACCCCGGCCATCTGGTCGTAATAGGTCAGCATCCCGACCAGGAAGCCGAACATGTTCGCCATCACGAGCAGAAGCAGGAAGACGCGGAAATTCATGCTATCGTACCCTTCTAGTTGTATTGGAAATTGCGTCGTGCGCGCATCCGGCAATTTCCAATGCCCAAAAAATTGCTTGCATCTAACATTACCTCATCCATCCAAATTATCGCAATTTTTTGGCAGGCACGCCGGCATAAAAGCTTTTCGCGGGCACATCGCGGTTCACCAGGCTCATCGCCCCTATTATCGCGCCGTCGCCTATTTCAACCCCTGGCAGCACCACCGAGCGCGTGCCCAGCAGGCTGTCCCTGCCTATCTTTATTTTCCCTGTTCTCAACACGCCCGGAAGGAGCTCGTGCGCGGTTATCACGCATCCATATCCTATTATGGCGTTTTCCCCTATCTCAATCAGCTCCGGATAGAATATGTCCAGGACCGCGCCCATGGCTATGAACGCGTTTTCCCCTATCCTCATCCCGGTGAGGCGCAGCAGCGCGTTCTTTATTCCCGGAAACGGGATAAGCATGGAGAGCGAGCACAGCGCGAAGTTGAAACCTATCCGAATCAGCCCCCGCTGCCTTGCAAGGAACCACCAGTCCCCGTTCCTGTATTTTGTCTCTTTCAGCTGCCTCATCTCCTATGCCCCTTGTAAACCGGCTGGTTTATGCTCTGCATCTCGCCTATCATGTGCCTGTAGGGCGGCCTGAAGCTGGCCCTTTTCTTCTCGTAATGGTGCACATACTGCCTGAACATTATCCTTTTTATGGTGACTGCCAGGTTCCATATGAAGAGAAGCGAAACCGCGAGTGGCACCAGGAACGCCAGCCCGAACAGGCTCGGCAGGTTCAGGAAGGAAACCGCGAGCGGTATTATGAACGCTGCTATGAACATGAAGAGCGCCACCGCACTGTATATCATGGCCATGTCGTCCAGACCGAGGTTGTCTGCCACGGCATGGTGGAACGCGCCCGCAAGGCTGCCCACCACGTTTTTCACAGACATTATTATCAGCGCGAGCGGAACGGCCAGCAGGACCGCGGAAACCGCAGCGACATAGGCTGAATAGGCCGGCGCCACGTCCCTGGAGATGTTGTAGGCCAGTATGGCGCAGCCCCCTATTATCACGAAAAACACCAGGGCCAGCACGCTCCTTTTCACCTCCTTGGCGAAGGCGTTGTACACCAACCCGTGCGGCGGCTCGAATTCCTCGAGCACCCTGTTCAGGTAAAGGGAGATGTTCTTGCCCGAGTCGCGTATTCTCCTGGGCGCGAACCTGCGGAGGAAGCTGTCTATGCTTTTGTCGTGCTGCACCAGTATGCCGCCGCTCAGCGCGGTGAGGAACACCAGCGCAGAGGTTACGCTCACTATGTCAAAGGGCGCGACAATGTCCTTGGCCTGCTTGGCTATGAGGAGCGAGAATTCCCCTATTGCAAGTATGAACAATCCGGCCCGGACCGCGGAGCTTCCCCTGTACCCGAGCAGGTAGGACGATGTGAAAGTGGAGATGAATATGCTGCCGGTCACGAGCACGAACAACACTCCTATAACCCAGATGTTCTGGAGCATGGACTCCGGGCTCACCAGCATCCCTATGGAAATGAAGAAGAATGCGGAGAAGAGCATGCTGAAATTGGACAGGGTTTCC
>JAQTMJ010000016.1 GCA_028714395.1 Candidatus Iainarchaeum sp.
CCGGCGACAAGCGACCGGCTCAAGGCCGCAGGCTACAAGGACGTGGCCAGCATAGCCTCCGCGACCCCGCACGAGCTTGCCGAAGTAGGGGATTTCGGCGTTGAAGCCGCGAAAAAAGCAATAGAGGCGGCCAAATCCTCCCTGGACATCGGCTTCGAGACCGCGGACGTGGTAATGAAGCGGAGGCAGGACATAGGAAAGATAAAAACCAGCTCAAAGGAGCTTGACGACCTCCTGGGCGGAGGCGTGGAAACCCAGGCGATAACCGAATTTTTCGGCCGGTTCTCAAGCGGAAAATGCATCGGAAAGCACACTCCGGTGCTATTCTTCAATTCACATGCGCCTCATATAGAGAATATAGAAACGCTATATGAACGCTACAAGACCGAGGAGCGTGAGTGTGAAGGTGGATTCTCAACTGCCCCGGATAAAAATATCTGGGTTATGAGTGTGGATGCGAACGGAAGACCAGCAAAAAGCAAGGTAGTCTCGCTCTACAAGGAAAAAGCCGAAGAAATCCTAGAAGTCCGAACAAACCGCGGTGCAATCGTCGAAATAACAAAAAACCATCCTCTCCTCACTTTGGACAATGGCGGACTGAAATGGATACCAACTGGGTATCTCAGGGAAGGTGACTACATAGCTGTGCCTGCAGGCTTCAAATACGAAACTTCAGATGCCTGCAGCGTGGACGAGGCGTATTTCCTTGGGGTGTTTGTTGCTGAAGGAAATGCCAATCCACTCAGCATCACAAACTACGATGAGAAAATCGTATCCAAGGTACAATCTTACCTAGAGCAGAAATTCGGCAGAAAAGCGACATACGACAGTAAGAAGAGGATACTCCTCTACGTGGCTGTGAAGAGTGTCCTAAATGGGCTGGAAAACACCGATTCCTATACGAAATACATACCTGATCGAATATTGCACGCCGATGAGAAAACTGCGGCTGCATTCCTGGCAGGATATATTGATGGCGACGGCTATGTTTCAAACTGCGTGGAGATGTGCACAGTATCCCGAAAGCTTGCAAATGGCATAATGTATCTGCTCGCAAGGCTTGGGATAAAAACAACCCTTAGGATGAAGGATGAGAGAACCTACAGGATTTTCGTGCCCGGAGTTTCTAACCGGGCCAGACTAAGTTCCATCCTCACCGAATCTACCAAAGATACCGCACCGATGCTCTCCAATGCGCGCATGGAAATGCACGGAGTGCCCACAGTGCAATTTGGTGCCTTGATAAAGAGGATACATAAAAAACTTTCTGGAAGCAGAAGAAGGGACAGCAATTATTCCAAAAAAGGATTCTACCTGCATAATTTTTCATCCCTCTTCCAGAATTATGTCGCTCGAGATCCTAATGTGGAAACCGCGACAGCAAACACATGCTCTGCCGCTTTAGAGCACTATACTTCCAAAATCAGGAAAATGGTTGAGATAGTGGATGTAATTGCCGATGGAGAGCAGAATGAAGAAGCAGTGCGCACTTGGTTAAGAGAGCTTCCATTCAGCTCACTTGAGCTTGCAACCAAACTCACGATGAAAAAATCCAGCTTCCAGAACTGGATGAACCGCCGCATCCCACAGGAATCCATCGCACATCTCACATCTGTGCTAAAGGAGATGATAAACGAGAGGCTTGCGGATGAAGGATTCAAAAAGGATATGAAGACCCTCGAAGCGTTAGCCACGCAGGGCATGGCTTGGGAAAGAATTGAATCCATAACCCCCAAGAAATATGATGGCTACATCTACGACATGCAAGTGGAGGGCACCCATAACTTCATGGGTGGATTGAAACCTATCTGGCTGCACAACTCCCAGGTCGCGTTCCAGCTCGCGGTGAACGTGCAAAGGCCGCGGGACCAGGGCGGCCTCGGTGGAAAAGCCATATTCATAGACACCGAAAGCACGTTCAGGCCAGAGCGCATAGTCCAGATAGCCGAAGCCCAGGGCATGAACCCCGAGGAAGTGCTCAAGAACATATACACCCAGAGGGCCGAAAATTCTGACCACCAGATGCTCCTTGCGGAAAGGGCCGAAGCGCTGATAAAAGAGAACAACGTGAAGCTCCTCATAGTGGATTCCCTCACCTCTCATTTCCGGGCCGATTACATAGGCAGGGGCGCGCTGAGCGACAGGCAGCAGAAGCTCAACAAGCACATCCACCTCCTCCAGCGCCTTGCAGACAACTACAACCTCGCGATTTACGTGACCAACCAGGTTATGGACAACCCTGCGATAATGTTCGGCGATCCGACCACGCCCATAGGCGGCCACGTGCTCGCGCACGCCGCTACTTACCGTGTCTACGTGCGCAAAAGCAAGGAGGACAAGCGCATAGCCCGGCTTGTGGACTCACCTAACCTTCCTGACGGCGAGCGCATATTCAAGGTCACGACCGAAGGGCTCAAGGACTAGCTCTCTTTTTTCTTTGCGCCCGTTTATTTTTGCGGGCGCCCCTCACTTCTACAGACCTAGGAAATCCTTAGGCCCCTTCCCATTTGGAAATACCTGCTGCCCCGGGCACCGAACCGGCAAATCATTCTCGTTGGCTATGCGCATCATCTCGCCCACGGGTAGCGCACGCCTGCACGCCAAAAAAGGTATCCTTCCGAACGCGGTTTCCCCGTGTTCTATGAAAAATTCGTGCCTCTGCCTGATTCCACTGATGGTCACCTTCAGTATCACGCTTTTCTGCCCTAGAACCTCCCTCCCCATGCTACAGCCTCACCGCGGTAATTTTCTTGTTTTTCGAGGGCAGCTCCACGAATTTCACTCTCCTTTCTCCGTTCACGGAAACAACATCGCTGCTCCCGAGTTCTATTATGGTCTGCCCATCTATTATCAGATCCGCGTTTCCCTCTTCGCTCGCAATCTTGACTCTGCTCAGCGCAGGCACCAGCATGGGCCTGAGCGCCCTCATGTACGGGCATATGGGAACCACCTCCATCAGGCCCGGGACCTTGCCTATGATATAACCTCCTGCCGAATAGGCATAGCCCGTGGCCCCGGTCGGCGTAGCTACAATCACGCCGTCCCCGCCGAACGAATAATTGCTGTTTCCCACTGCAAGCGCCAGCTTCAGGAAATTGTGCCTCCGCGAGTGCACCACCGCGTCGTTTATTGCCCATCCCTCGTCGCGCTCATTCACTTTCACGTTCAGCGCAACCCGTTCGTCAATTTTGAACCCCTTCATCACGAGCGCGAGCATTTCCCCCCAGTTTTCCTGGTTTGCCTGGCACACCTGGCTCTGTTTCCCTCCTATGGCGAATATGGCCCCATGCACGCTCCCTTTGTTGTGGAATATGGTTCCGTCCCCGCCTATGAGGATGCACACATCCTCGTTTCCAGGCACCAATCTATCCGCACCGAGCAAATCCTCTATCTCCCGCCCCAGCTTCACCGCCCACTGCTTGAGTGGATTGGCAATGACTTTGAATGTGCAGTTCTTCACGTTCTTCTTGAGTTCGGATGCGAACGTCTGCTCAGGCATGGCCGCTCACTTTCCTTCTCCTTCTTTTTCCGGCCACCGCCATTATGGGGTGATTTGCGAACAATTTGGTGTAGTTCCTTATGAAAAGCAGGAACGCCTTGGGCCGCCCTATGAGCATTTTCCCATCCATCTTCTTGACCGGGAAGCCCAGCCTCATGAGCAGCATCTCGTCGATGCCCCCGAAGCGCTCCAGGTAAACAACCCCGCCCTCGGTTATTCCGCCCACCGCATCGAACAGCCCTGCCAGATAGTTTGCCGAGTACTCATTTATGTATTTGTACCTCTCAAGCTTCTCATTCTCTATCTCCTGAAAAAATTTCCGGTATTTCCCGTGGTAAAAATAGACCTTGTTTTCATCAGAAAGCAGCCTGTCCGAGGTGGTGAGGCCCTGCTCCAGCAGCTTCTGCGCAAAAATCTCCTGGATTTCCTTCCCGCCTTCCACTCCCAGCCCTTCCTTCGTCCTGCGCCTGGTCCACATTCCTATCAGATAGGACAATTCCGGAGTGAGCTTTATTTTCATGGAACCGTCTCAGTGGGCGAGCTTCTCTTTTTCAATGGGCCTGGCATGGCCCTCGACCTTTCTAGGAAGCGGCATGTTCCTGTCCATCTGGCCCATAAGCTCCATGGCCAGCAGCTCGTCCAGGCTGAAGATGAATTTCCTGGCCGCGCTCAGCGAGAGCGAATGCCTCCTGAACAGCTCTTCCAAATCCCTGCTTTCCTGCGCGGAGAAAGGTTCCTTCTCCTCGGCTATGTGCCTGTTCGCCATCTCCAGCAGGTGCGCGAATTTCTTCACATCCTGCTCGCTTTCGTTTCCGCCGGAAAGCGAGGTCAGTATCGCGCGCGAAAGCACCAGGTTCCTTTTCCTTGCCCTCAAAAGAAGGTGCTCTAGCATCCTGGTGTCATTTCTGGGCAGGTGGCCCATCCTGGCCGCATGGAGCACCCTGTTTGAAAAAGCCTTGAAGGAATCCCTCAGTTCCATTTTTATCGAATGTAGATGCACTAGCAATCTTTTAAACCGTTACCACACAAATGTATTATCAATTGGGCCTGTAGCTCAGCCAGGTTAGAGCGATGGTCTTATATGGCGTCCTCTAATACATGCGTATAGGACTGTCTGAGTTAGCCATAGGTCCTGAGTTCAAAGCCATATCCAGTTGTCGAAGTGTTCGACAACTGTCTCTCAAAAACCTTCGGTTTTCGAGATCCCTTTTCTTTTTCCCGTGGTCGGATTTCGGCCACTTCGCTGTAAACGCTCCGCGTTTTCGGTCGAAAAGAAAAAGATAAGCATTTGTGTGGTGGAAATCTCAGCAGGCCCAATCATTCTCTTCCTTCAGTTTTCGATTTTTTGCTCCGGATTTTGCTTTGCCGCTTGCGCAGCAGCTTTCCTCCCTCTCACTATGTAAAACCCGTACGCCTGGAGCACAACAGTCGCGATTCCGAGCACAATCATTGCGATTTCCCCGAGATTTACGAAAACCCCTCCTCCTGCGGGTGCAAACAATCCGTTCGCCTTGATGATGAAATGCACGAACGAGAGCGCGAACGCCACATAGGCCAGGCGCTGGATGCCTTTCCAGTCCGGGAGATTTTTGACCGCCCAGTCGCTCGAGGTAAGAGTGAGCACGAGCATGATGAGGAACGCGGCAACCGCAATGAGCCCGTTCGCATCCGCCAGCAGCGCCAGGTTCAGCCCGCTCTGGAGCCAGAACGAGAATATCGTGTGGGCCAGAACCAAGGCGAAAGAAGCGATTCCCAAAGCCCTTCTGTGCGCCAGCAGAATTCCATAATCCCGCGGTGCGATAAGCGCCAGCGGCCCGAGCATGAGCGAAACGCACAGCAGCATGAACCCCGCAAGCCCCACGGTCCTTATGAAAACAACGTACGCAGGAAGCTGGAAAAGGGAATTGTAAGCCGCCAGTGCAGCAAATCCGCACAGTATGGCCAGGTTAAGGAAGCTGCCTCGCTCCATCAGTCATCCCTTTCGTAATTCCTGCTTCGGGCCGTGACAGCTGTGACAGGGGGCGTATTGTGCAAAACCGCAGTCGTGTTCGCGGCAATGGTCGCATCCAGCTTCCCTATCTCGTAATAACCCAGCAGGCTGTCTGCATAGGCCGAGTGCGGCGCCGCATTGTACGCCGCGGTTCCGTTTCCTCCGCAGTATGGCACGAACGTATCCCCGCCCGGATGACCGGCATACGAGCTCAGATCCAGAACCATGTCGTTTATGTACATCCAGCAGTCGGTCCTGGTATTGTGTTTCGCTATTTCTGCCAGAGTAAGCGCAATCCCACCCCCATTCACACTACTGCCGGTTCCGTTGGCACCGTTGACAGGCGAATCCCTAATTGCACCAGCGTTGGTGGTTCCATTGGCAGCTAAACCTGTAATTGCCCCGGAGTTCGCACCAGTTCCATTGGCTCCAGGCAAACCTGTGGATAAGCCGGCTTTGGGATGCACCGCTAGGTCCTGCGGGTTGACCGTGCAACCCTGGAGCACCATCAGTGCAATCAGGGCCATAAGAATACCTCTGGAGCGCATGCTTGGCTATGGCTTCACCCATTTAAATTTTTTGCCCCAAATTCAATTCAGCCAATTTATGCGTGCAAGTGGTCTGAAATGCGCCCAAAGCAACATCCTGGATTTATTTCTGCGAAACCCCCAAGCCGCTTCAATCCACCTGCGTTGGCCGAGAAACTCTCCAAGGCTCCCCTGGACAAAAAAGTGGGCATACGGCACATCATACTCTATTCCGGGAAATCCTGGAGCTACCATCTTGCCGAAGTACGCTCATTGGTTAACCCGCACGTGCACTTCAAAGGAGATGAGATATACTATGTCATTGAGGGCTCGGGCAGGATGCACGTCGGATATGTTGCACAGGGCCAAAAGAACTATACAGCCAAATGGGAAGCTCCCCTGGAAGTAAAGGCCGGCGATGCGTTCATCATTCCGCCCGCATACGCGCATTCGCTCCAAAACACCGGCTCCATGCCGATAGTGATAATATTCCGCTGCCCCCCGGGCCATCTTAGCGACAAGGACAGGTTCGCGGTAAAAAGCAAACCGGTTTACTGAATTTAAACCATTCGCAGCAATTGATATGCATGGATGAAAAACAGTTCCACGATTACCTATCCAGCTTTACGGATGCAGATAAAATGCTCTCTGCGCCAGTGCGCGACACCATTCGCATAAACACGCTCAAAATTTCAAAAGCCAGGTTTGCAGAAATTACGAAAATAAGCCTGGAGCCCACGTTCTACGAATACGGCCTTTACGCAGAAAGCGAGGCCCGCCTGGGCGCGACCTGGGAGTATTTCCTTGGCTACATGCACACCCAGTCCCTTTCATCCATGCTTCCCTCCCTCATTCTCAATCCGGCGCAAAGCGACCTGGTGCTCGACATAGCCGCTTCCCCGGGCTCCAAAACCTCCCATCTCGCGATGCTCATGCACAACAGGGGCGCAATACTCGCGAACGAAGTGAATTGGGAGCGCGGCTCCGCGTTGTTTTCCAACATCGCCCGCCTGGGCGTCCTGAACACGAAAGTGACAGTGCGCGATGGAACCAGGTTGGGCATAAACACCTATTTCACAAAAGCCCTGGTGGACGCCCCCTGCTCCTCCCTTTCCCAGCCCTATGCATACAAAAAGTTCACCTCCGACTTGGCATATGAGATGTCCAAGACCCAGAAAAAAATGCTCTTTTCAGCCTACGATTCACTTCAGGAAGGCGGCGAACTCGTTTATTCAACCTGCACCTACGCGAAAGAAGAGAACGAAGAGGTGGTAAAATTGCTCCTGGAAAAAAGGCCAGAAGCCACATTGATTGATCCGGGGATTGAGTTTCCTCACGATTCCGGGCTTTCCGAGTTTGGGAAGGAGTTCAGGAAAACCGCCAGAATTTATCCGCACCATTTCAGCAGCGAGGGTTTCTTCATGGCCAAGGTGAAAAAGGGATAGCATGAGCCACGTCACCACGTTCCGCGAATATTTGCTCAGGGAGTTCGGCATAGCGCTTCCCAGGGAAATCGTGCTCCAGGAGCAGGAGAACGTAATCCGGGTATTCTCCAAAACGCTCATGATGCTGAAGCCCGCTGGATACATGGGATTCGTTGCAGGGAAAGTGGGCACAAACGGGATAGAAGCCAAGGGCGAGTTCATCCAGCTCTTCGGAAAGCATGCGACCAAAAACATCCTTGAATTGGATGAAATCCAGGCAAAAAGCTTCGTGGAAAATGAATTTGTTGAAATCAATTCAAGCGAGAGCGGATGGAAAATCGCGAAATTCCAGGCCCATGTGCTCGGAATCGGAAGGTTGAAAGATGGAAAGTTATACTCTGATTTCATAGGAAAAGGAAGGAAAAGGGTTGAAAATTCCCTGAACCCATCAAAAGCCCAATCTATTTAAGCCCTGCAAACTCAATCGGATTGGTGATGGAATGAAAAAGACGCTCGCATTCGCATTTTTATCTGTTTTGCTGCTGGTGGGCTGCATAGGTCAACCAGCCAAGTCAAATGAAGAGCTGGCGCTTGAGAAGGCGCAGAATTTCGTAATTAACGACGAGACATACGCCTTTGACGGCATGGCAGGAACCCTGAACCACACCAACACCACAGTACTCAAATGCCCGAATTGCTGGGCATTCACATTCACTTTCGTGTCCAGCAGCGGAGGCTATGGAAATCGGACCGGCCAGCAGGTCCTCACAGTCCTCACGCCGCATACCGCAGTAATTGAGATAACCGACGGAAACATAACCCATGCCTATCTTGACAAGAAGTGGAACATGCTCACCGAAACCATGCTTTCCAAACCACTCGCTGCGGAAGGCGAGTTCTGCGGCGGAATAGCTGCATTCCAGTGCGAATCCGGCCTCACCTGCAACCTCAGCGGCTCCTATCCGGATGCAGGCGGAACTTGCATAGAAAGTCCGTAAAGAGCCGATTCCCTCTCTTTTAAAATTTTTCACGCGCAATTATCCTTGGTTTATATGCTTTCTGAACAGGACAGGGCGGATTTCATCCAGGCAGGCAGGATAGCCGCCAAGGTGCGCGAAGAGTCCAGGAGCCTCATTATGGTAGACGAATCCCTGCTGGACATAGCCGAGACTATGGAGCAGATGATAAAGGGCGAGGGAGCGAAGTGCGCATTCCCCGTAAACATATCCATCAACGACCGCGCGGCTCACTTCACCCCGGAAACCAACTGCGAGCTGCTCCTCACTGAGAATGACGTAGTAAAGGTGGATTTGGGCGCCATGCTCAACGATGCGCTTTCCGACACCGCATACACCGTGGACCTTTCCGGCAAGCAAACCGCTTTGGTGCAGGCGAGCCAGAGGGCGCTCGAGGAAGCCATAAAATTAATGACCCCAGGAACCAAAATCTCGGAAATTTCCGCCACCATAGAGGACACCATAAAATCATTCGGCTTCCTCCCGGTTTCCAATCTCACCGGCCACATGATAAAAAAAGGCCTTCTCCATGCCGGAATAGACATACCCAACGTGCGCAATTCCAACCATTACGTGCTGAAGGAAGACGACATATTCGCGCTGGAGCCGTTCGCCAGCGCGGGCAGCGGCTTCGTGCAGGACACCGACCAGGTGGAAATTTTTTCCCTGCTGAACCCGAAGCCGCTCAGGCTCCCCCAGGCACGCAAAATCCAGGAATACATCATGAGGGAGCGCATGCTCCTGCCCTTTGCGCAGAAATGGCTGGATTCCGCAGGGTTTTCCAGGCTCATGGTTGGCACTGCACTCAGGGACATGATAGCCCAGCGCATCCTCATCTCTTATCCAGTGCTCAAAGACTCGGGAGATGGGCTGATAAGCCAGTTTGAGCACACCATACTCGTATCAGAAACCCCGGT
>JAQTMJ010000017.1 GCA_028714395.1 Candidatus Iainarchaeum sp.
CCGCACCACTCTCCTGACCAGGAGGTGGGGCACCTTGGGCCACTTGGGCGAGAATTCCGGGGTGGCTTTCTGCTGGAGCCTGCGCTTCTGCATGTAGTCAGCGACAATCTTTTCCGGAGAGCCCGAAACAACTATTTTTTCCGCGTTTATCAGGTGCACCTCCTCCCCTTGCATGAGCTTCTTCGCGACATTGCTCGCGAGGCGCCCTAGCACCATGTTGGTTCCGTCAACTATCATGAGCATCACCTTAGATGAGAAGCACCACGGACTTGCCTTCCGGGTTCTGCTGGAACAGCTCCCCTATGGAAAGGGACTTGGAGCCGCCCTCGCTTATCGCCTTCCTGGCGCCCTCGCTGAACATGAATGCAGCTACCGTTACTTTCTTGGTCAGCCTTCCTGTGCCGAGCACCTTGCCCGGCACCAGTATGGTGACGCCGTCGGAGGCGTAGGAGTCTATCTTGCTCACGTTGACTTCAACGCGCTTCCTCCGCGGCTTGGACAGGAGCTGGGCTGTGCGCTTCCACAGGCCCTTCTTCTCCTTTTGCAATTTCTCTATTAGGTCGTTTAAGTCCGTTCTTTCGTGCATAATAATCTACCTTCGCCGTTCCGGCTCGCCCCTTGCGGGACTGAAAATAGAACAGGAAGAATATTGGATGGAAATGTTTAAAAACATAGAAGCACTCTCCGAGAGCCTGTCCTAAAGGCCTTCGTAGCCGAAAATAGCTTTCATCTTTGCTAGCTCCCTTGAAAGGAAGCCGGAAATTATTTCATCCTTCGCCTCTTTTTCGGAAAGCCCGCGGCTCATCAAATAAAAGATTTGCTCGCCATTGGGTTCGCTTATGCTGGAAGCGTGCCTTGCGTTAACATTGCTGTTGTTTATCTCCAATCCTGGAAGCAGGCTTGCTTTGGCGCCCTTTTCCGCCAAGTAAGCGTGCTCCTCAAGATTCACGTTTGCGCCCGGCGCATTTTTCCCTATGCAGGCGAACGCAGAATAGGAGGAGCTCTCGTTCATGTAAATCGCGCCCTTTGCGAGCAGGTTGAGCGAGCAGTTTTCATTTTCCAAGGGGATTGAATTTTCCACTTTCACGTTTCCGTAGAATATGTCATGGATTTCAAGTTTGGAATTTTCGGCAAGGGAAAATGAATTTTTTATTTTTGAGCCGCTGTTGAATACGGAAAATATCTGCAGTGAGGAACCTGCACTCAGCCTTATTCTACTCTCTTTCTCTTCATCTCCGTAAATGAAAAGGAGCTGCGCGGAAGAGCCAGCAGGAACGCTGATGGTGCCTGAAGAAAGTTCAAACCTGCTCCCCTTGGTTTTCAGCATTTGCATTTCATCCTACCTTTTTCCCAAGCTCGTACTGTATCAATCTGTTGAATTCAACCGCGTATTCAAATGGAAGCTCCTTCACGAATGAATCCACGAATCCGGTTATTATGAGAGAGATTGCTTCATTTTCTGAAAGCCCGCGGCTCATCAGATAGAAAATCTGCTCGTCGCTCACCTTCCCCACTTTTGCCTCGTGGTAGATGCTGCTGCGCTCCTGGGAGGTGGTGAGCAAAGGCCTTGTGATGTTGCTTGAAATATCGTCCAGGAGGAGCGCGTCGCACTTCACGCTGCTTTTTGCATCAACCGCGCTTTCAGAGAAGCGCACTGTGCCCCTGAAGGAGGTGGTTCCGCCGTTTTTCGCTATGTTCTTGCTGTTGATTACTGATGTGGTGTTGGGGGCTTCGTGAATAGCGCGCGCCCCTGCATCCTGGTATTGGTTTTTTCCCGCATAGGCAACAGAGAGGAATTCCGCGCGCGCCCCTTTGCCTTTTAGGTAAACAGAGGGGTATTTCATGTTCACTCCTGAGCCTATATTCCCATCAACCCATTCCACTGTCGCATTTTCGTATGCGAACGCCCTCTTGGTAACTAAATTGTATATGTTGGTGCTCCAGTTCTGCATCGTGCTGTAGCGCAAATGGGAATTCTTTTTCGCAATCGCTTCAACCACTGCGGCGTGCAGGGACGCTTCGCTGTATATGGGCGCCGTGCATCCTTCCAAATAATGCACTTTGCTTCCCTGCTCGCATATAATCATCGTCCTTTCAAATTGCCCGAACGCTTTTGCGTTCATCCTGAAATAGGCCTGGAGCGGGATTTCCAGGTGCACGTTTTCAGGAATAAATAGGAAGCTTCCTCCGCTCCATACAGCGGTATTCAGTGCAGCGAATTTGTTATCAGATACAGGAACAACGGTTCCAAAATGCTTCTTCAAAATTTCAGGGTATTCGCGCACCGCAGTATCCGTATCCGTGAATATTATGCCTTTTTCAGCCCATTCCTTCTTGAGCCCCTGGTACACTGCCTCGCTCTCGTACATCGCTTCCACTCCTGCGAGGAATTTGCGCTCTGCTTCGGGAACCCCCAATTTGTCAAAAGCGTCCTTTATGTGCTGCGGAACTTCATCCCATTTCCGCATCTTTTTCTCGCTTGCGCGTATATAGTAGGTAATATTGTTGAAATCCAATTTGGAGAGGTCGGGGCCGAATTTGGGCATCGGGATTTTCAGGAATAGTTTGTATGCTTCAAGCCTTTTTTCCAGCATCCACTCCGGCTCGCCCTTCTCTGCAGAGATTTCGCGCACGGTTTTCTCGCTGAGGCCTTTGGGAAGCCTGAACAATCCGCGCTCAGGGCTTTTGAAATTGTATTTAGAGAGATTGAATTCCACGCTAGTTTAATGCGCTGGGATGTTTAAAATCATAACTAAGCGTCTTATTTTGATTTCAGGTCGAATATGCTCAGGTCCAGTTTCTTCTTCTGCTCGAGCTGCGAATTGATATAAGCCAGGAGTATCTCCTTTATCCGGATGTATTCCTCTTTGGGAAGCTCGGTGTTGCCGACAGCATACTTGAGCCCCTTGGCGTTGAAGCACAGTATGCACTCTGACATTTCCTCGCAGTTGTGCGTGAAATAGCAGTCGCTGGAATTGTAGGTGCTGTCACATTCGAAGCAACGTTTGAGATTTGAAGAGTTGTAGCAGTTTATGCAGAATTCGCACAGGTACGCGCGCATGTATCCGCCGAACACGTATTTCGAGCGGTTCACTATGGTGCCATAGGCGGAGAGCGTAGAAGCTATCCCGTTCCACACGCGGTACAGGTTGGTTGAATTCTGCTGCGATGGGACATCCACATTTCCCATGCAGTGCCCATCTATGAATTCGTTCGTGAACAGCGCTATCTTGGCTGCCTTTGCCGCGATAGTGTCGAAGCTGATTCCCTCATTCGGCAAAAGTTCGATGGAGTTGCCTGAATTGGAGCGCGCTTCATCCAAGGTTGCGAGCCTGCTTGCGGGAAGGTCCCTGAGCATGGGCAGGTCCACGCTGTAGGTAGGGCTGCCAAATGCCCCTTTCACCAGTTTTACCCCTATCACCTTGGATAGCAGCCAGCCGGAATAATCCCTTGAGTTCTTGTGCCGCTTTCCAAGCACGACGTTCGTGGTATCGGAAAACGCCTTTTCAATTTGAGGGGGCGGGTTGCTGAACAAACTGGCTCTCTCACGTTCGAAGCCGCCTTTTTTGGCGCCCAGCAGATCAGTGAATGAAGGGGCCCGCTTGTCCCTTCCCAGCTTTTCGGCAAGTTCTGAGAGCAGAATGGATCTTATCTCCATGTAGCGCTCTTTTGTGAGCTGGAGGTTGCCTACCATGTAACTTTTCCCGGTTTGGTTGAAACAGAACATCAGGTTGGAGGAGCCGCGGCAATTGAACGCATAATATGAATCGGACAGGTTCACGCCGTAATGGGATTCGAAGCAGCGGGTAGCACCTGCCCCGGCGTCATTTATGCACCTGATGCACCTCATACAATAATAGGAATGCATCATGCCCGAGCATCCGAAGATGCCTGCATCCTCCACGCCCAATGAGAGAAATGCAGAGTCCTTCACCGAGTAGGTGTTGTGGGAAGAATGGACATTGGTGCAGTCGAACCCGTTGTCGACCGCATGCACTCCTTCGTTCTTTCCGAAAAGCTTGTTTCCGCAGTATAACACGCGTTCGCCCACTGCGTCGAGCAGCGAATCCATGTCCTTTATTCGGTTTATGTCCAGGGGCTCTGACCTGAGCTGGCTTATCTCTTCCTGGGAGATGTATCTCGCACTTTCCATGTAATGCGGGCTGGAAACCATGGTCGGTTTCCCGGACAGGCAAGAACTGGCATCCCTGTATGTGTACATCATTTCTTTGAAATAGGGCCCGAAATCTTTCAACTCGCCGATTTCGCTGCCGAACAGCAGCTTGCATACGTGCTTGAAGGATTTGCCAATCTTCCCGGCCCCCATCTCTTCATCTAGCATGGCCATCAACCATAGATAGAGATGGATAATTTTATTAAGCCGCTTTGGCCATGCAACTATCTCTGATATGAGGTAATTAGATTTTTGCTGCTGATGATGCTGAAAATAGAAAAGCCAAAAAATACTAGTCCAGCTCCACTTCTTTTACCAGCTCCAGATTATCCAGCGAATTGGCCATTATTTTATTGTCTGAAATGGTGTAGAGCGTGTTCCCTATGTAGAGCGACCTTTTCACCGAATCCCCGTTGTCGTAGTAATAGTAGCCGTATTTGTTGAAATCGCTCTCGTTCATGTGAGTGATGCGCCCTTTCAGTTGGAAACCGCCATCCAGGGTGAGATTGTACACGTAAGCGCCCTGGAAAACGTAATCCCCGTAGGTGTTTGCAGGCATATCGCCTTCATATTGCGACTGGTCTATTTCAGCGAGCAATACCGGAATCACCAGCAGGTCTTTGTTCCTATCATACAGGAAAGCCCTATGATCCTGGAGCGCATAGGAATCAGTGCCCCTGTCCCCTATCACTGTTTTGTACATCTCCTTTGGCTTGGAGACATTGGAAACATCAAAAACAGCCATCTTTATCCCCTGGTACCAGGCGAAATTTCCCTCTTCTGCTTCCACAGTGTCCTTTCCTATCCCTATTATGTGGTTCTCGTCTATCGGATGGAGGTAATCCGAGCAACCAGGGATTTTGAGCTTTCCGAGCACTTGCGGGTTTCTGGAATCGCTCAAATCAATCACGAAGAGCGGGTCTACTTTCTTGAAAGTTACCAAATAGGCACGGTTTCCCATGAAGCGCGCAGAGTATATCTTCTCCCCTGGGGCGAGATTTTCAAGCTTTCCGGCCATGGGATATGCACCATCGCTTTCAGTTTGCGAAATATCAAATATGTAAACGTTGTTTGAGCTTGTGCTGTCGCCATAGGGCGAAACCTGCCCGATTGTGGTTGCAATCCTGAACGTTCCGTTGAATTCGTCCATGGAAAACTGGTTGAGTATGTGGCCGGGAGCTTCCATTGAGCCTGCGTAGCTTATGTCTGAGCCCGAAAGGGAGAATTTGTGCACAATTGTCTTCTCGCTCTCTTCATAATTCCCGGAAAGCGAATTGATTTCCGAAATTACAGGAGTGTAGCGGTAGTTGTAATCCACTTCTGCGACATAGAGGCTTTCAGCTGATGAATATATGTCTTCCCCTGAGCCCACTGTGATTTCCTTGCTTACCGGAGCTTTGTAATCGTCCAGGGAAACCGCGCCAACAATTATGTAGCTGTCCGCATGCAGAGGTTCCATGTATGCTATGTCCGCGCATTTTGAGATTTCAGAAAAATTGGATTCGCTTTCCCCCGTATACTCCCTGTAAAGCGGAATAGGCTCGCTGTAATCCTGGGTGACGAAATAGGCCGTGCTGTTTATCATGCGCGCTGAGAGATAGCTTCCTTCCACTTCAACCGTTTTAGCGAGCTTGGGATGCGCGCGATCTGAAATGTTCCAGAGCTGCACTGTGGTCATGGTGTATGAATAGTAA
Organism: Candidatus Iainarchaeum sp.; assembly: GCA_028714395.1. Taxonomy (GTDB): domain Archaea; phylum Micrarchaeota; class Micrarchaeia; order Anstonellales; family Bilamarchaeaceae; genus JAHJBR01. The sequence goes on from JAQTMJ010000017.1 coordinate 5,869, forward strand.
TTCTGGCAGTCCAGGCACATTATATTTTCCAATCCCTCGTTCGGGCGCTCAATCTGGCGAGAGTAATCAGAGCCGAAAACAGCGAGCGTGTCCCCATTCACGAAAAACTCGGAGAGATAGCCATTCCGGGGGCTTATGGAGGAAACTTCCTCGGCGTTCTCTGCAGGATAGGCATCCACTATGTGGATTCTGTTATTGGAAAGGGAATAGATGTATTTTCCGTCTGTTTTCACCAAATCAGCTTCATCCACCCCTGCGACCTGCACATTCGTGGTGGAGTATGCTGGATTGGCTTCATTCGGGGCAGATGCACCGGCCATCATTGCCATTGGCGCAGTTTTCACAACATCATACATTACCCCGTAATAGTTGGTTTGGGAGCGAGAAGATGAGAATGCATCCTTGAGCGCCGAGCAGGAGGCGAAATGAGGGAGCTGCGTGCTTGCGGTGTGATTGGGCTGGTTTTGCAGCTGGATGAGGCTGCTCAAGCTAAAAATGCCGGAAATGTTCAGGGGCTGCAATTCACTCCCTGGCTTTATGCAGCCTGCGAGCAGGAGCGCGAGCACAAGCCCGGAAAATATGAAAAGGGTTCTGTTTTCCACTTAAATCACCTGATAGGCTTGGCTTGCGGAGAGGTATAAAAAAGCTCGGATTTTGCTCGGTCTATTCGTGAAAATCCCAATTCGCATAAAATGGTTGGGGTTTTGCTGGGCGCCTATGCATGCGGTTTTGACAAAACAATCAGAGCATCCCTGCAAAGAAAAGCGGGCGCCTGAAACGGTCAATCATCCCGGGCTGGGTCAGGATAAGCTTCCTTGAATATGTGGTGCCTTTGAACTGCGACAGGCCCTTTCCCTTTCCGCCGATCTCAAAGACAGTGCCCCCAACAGCAAAATCCGGTGTCTTGGCCCCGCGGGTTGTTTTCAGATAGCTTATGCCAAAACCGCTGGAGAGAAACGCGCCTGCGAAAAAATCTTCCCTGAGGGCGCCGATGCAATCCGGGTAATCCCGGTAGAGCAATCTGTAGGGGATGGAAAAAAGGGCTTTTGGTTCTTTCAGAACGTTGGAGCCCCGGGGGAAAATCCTATTGATTACAAACGCCTTCTCGAGCATGGAGAGGTGCGATTCCGCCTTGTATTTCGTTATCCCCACATTCCTGGATATGGACGAATAATTTATGTCTTCCACCGGGGATTTTCCCATGAAAGAGAGTATGCGCTCCATTTCGTTTTGGTCTTCCCTCGTGGTGTTTCCGGAATAGAATATGTCTCTCGATAGTATGGCCGAAAGGATATTCCTGAAAAGCTCTCTTGAATCTTCGTCTCCTTCTGCGAAAGGGTGGTTTGCTCCCTTTAGGTATCTTTCGAAATCGGGTTCGTACGGAATGCAGGAGGAATAAAAATTCCTGCTCTTCTCGAGGTCAAGCATGGCTTCTATGGAAAGCGCGGGCAGCCTAACCCCCGACTTAAACCAGATGTATTCCCTGAATGAGAAGGGGGCCATGCGCACTAGTCTGGCTCGTCTGGACAAATCGTAGGCGGAATCAAAGAGGGAAATAGAACAGGAACTGGTGAAAACCACCTGGATGTCCAAGGAGTCATATATGCGCTTAAGCTCTTTCTGGAACGACCGGACTGCATGAATCTCGTCTATTAAGAGAAGCTTGACGCCTTTTTCTCCGAGCTCCTTTGCAATCAGGAACAGGCTATCCGCCGCATTCAAGGAATCTGCCGGAAGGTAGAACGACTTGGAAGCAGATGGCATGAGCTGCTTGAGCACCACTGTTTTTCCCACCCCTCTTGGGCCGACCAACGCGACGAAAACCCGCCCTTTGGACAGCCGTTCCACCTCATTGAATATGAAGCGTTTTTTGGTGAATTTCTTTCCGTCCTCGCGGGCTTTTTCGCTAAGTTCGATAAATTGCGGATCCATATGGAGTATTGAGTAGAACAGGTTTAAAATAGTATCTTTTTGTCAAATCTTTTGACAGAATGCTATACATCTTGTAAAATGATTTTACAAGACGCATTTTATTCGACTGAAATGAAGCGGGCGGCATTACTGAACCCCACGGTTCGAAAGCCACGGCCTTTAGGCTGTGGAGGTTCACCAGGAAAAAATATAAACAACCTATTTGATAGTATATTCTGAGAAAATTTGGATTAGCAGGTGCACTGATGCTGAAAATAGAGAAACTTTCCGTGAGCCGGGAGGGGAAACGGATAATTGATGGGCTGGAGCTTAGCATGGGCGATGGGGAAGTGCATGCGCTCATGGGCCCGAATGGAAGCGGAAAGACCACGCTCAGCTATGCGATAATGGGGCGGCCTGGCTATGAGTGCGAAGGGAAAATAATCCTGGACGGGGAAGATATAACCAAAATGGGCGCGGACGAAAGGGCGAAGCGCGGAATTTTCCTCGCGTTCCAGCATCCTGCCCAGATTGAGGGGATAAGCCTCATGGGGCTTTTGAGGAGGGCGAGAAAGGCAGCTGGAAAGCCGGTTGAGCTGGTTAAGTTCACTGAGGAAGTGAAAAAGGACGCGAAGCACGCAAGCCTTCCCGAGTCCATGCTTTCCAGGGATTTGAACGCAGGGCTTTCCGGAGGCGAGAGGAAGAAGGGCGAGATTGTGCAGATGCTCGCGCTTGCCCCTAAGCTTGCAATACTGGATGAGATTGATTCGGGACTGGATGTGGACGCGCTCAGGGCTGTGGCGAAATCCGTGAGGGAAGCAAAGAATGGGAAACTGTCGCTGCTGGTGATAACCCACCATGTGAACCTGCTCAGGGAGCTGAAGCCGGATTTTGTGCACATAATGCTGGACGGGCGCATAACGCGCACCGGGAACGCGAAATTCGCGAAAGAGATAGAGAAAAAGGGCTACGAATGGCTCAGGGAGAGCGATGATTGACGCGAAAAAAATAAGGATGGACTTTCCCATATTCAGGAGGAAGGTGAATG
>JAQTMJ010000018.1 GCA_028714395.1 Candidatus Iainarchaeum sp.
GGTGAACCCGCTGAACTGGAATTTTGAAAGAATGTCCAGGAGCTGCTGGGATTTTTCCATGTAATTCTTCCTGAGGCGGGTGCTTTCCTTGTCCTCCCATTTGCGCCCCTGCTTCATTATGGGAAGCAGCTTCACTTCCATCTGCTTCTCGAATTTCGGGTTGAGCTCGGAAAGCATCATCAGCTTTTCCAGGTCCTTCTGGCCTATGTATTCGCGCTCCCCGAAATCCTTGCCTATGGCCCTGGCAACAATTCCCTTGTACTGCACGTCCTGGAGCAGCTCGTCCGCGGTCCTTGAGAAATCCGGCTTCAGCAGCTCTCCATCCTTCTTGAGCGCGCTCAGGTCCTTCTTCTTCCTCTCGAACAGCTGCTCCTCCAGCAATTCATCTTTGATTGGGGATAGGGCAAACTTCGCCATGGGGCATCTTCCAGAAAAAGCTTTATAAGCTCTCCCCAGGCTTCGCTTCGAGCTGGGTCTGGCCGCTGCTCTGTATAGTCCTGAAGTACTGCCTGAACTTGTCCGTCAGGAACAGGCGCTTGCTCCTCCCGGCCTTCACCTGCCTCAGGAATCCGCTCTGCACCAGCTCGTGCACATCCTGGTATATGGCAGAGCCTATGCGGTGCGCCACATCGCTCTTCAGAATCCCGTCGTGCTTCGCAACGTACGCGAGTGTGCGCATGGCGCTCCCGCTTACCTCGGCCTGCTGCGCGAAACCCTTCACGCGCTCGGCGTAAACGTCCTTCACGCGCATGAGCCACTTTCCCTCCATCTCCACAATTTCAACGGCGCTCCCCCTTTCCTCGTACTCCTTTTTGAGTTCCTCCACCATGGAGCGCACGAAGCCCGGCGCAGCTATGCCCGTGAGCTTTCCCAGCTCCTCCATTCCCATGCTCCGCGCGGATATGAAGAGCGCGCTTTCAATTACCCTTTTTTTGTCCTCGTCCATTTTCCAGACCCAGATGCTTGATTAGGTGCGCTGTATAATTAACCTTTTCTCCGTGCGTGCGCTTCCCGCCCACAAATTCCATCATCTTTCTTGCGGTTTTCGCCGCAGTTGAATCCCTGGTTTCCAATTGGACTATTTTAGCTTCCGAGTAATTGGTCTCGGATTTCTGGAGGCAGTAATCAAGCATTTCCGCAAGCAGGTTTTCCTCAACTTTGCCCTCAGGGTAGCCGCGCCCGCGGAGCCTCTTCTCCAGCGCATCCGGCCCGCACCTGAGCACGAACACCCAATCAGCGGGAAGCTTCACCTCGCAGGCAAGGTGGCCCTCCACTATCACGTTTGTGCGTCTTCTGCATTCCACCCTGAGCATGCGCCCGAGCTTCCGTATATCCACCAGTTCGCTCTCCATTCTCTTATCAAATTTCCCCCCGAGCCCCCTCACCCTTACAAAGTCCCTGATGTGCAGCACATCCATCCCGAGAATTTTCCCGAGTTTCACTGAAGAGGTGGTCTTCCCTGTGCACGGGCTTCCGGTAACAACGATGAGCATGCTAAAGCCTCCTGGAAAGCGCCGCGAGGTATTTCTTCCCGCGCCTTAGCGTATCCGCCCCCTTCCTGGTGAGATGATAATATTTTCTCCTCTCCTCGAACGCGGAGCCTATGAGCCCTTCGGCCTCGAGCTTGTAGAGCACCACGTAAACCATCACCCTGTTCGGCCTGAACCGGAACTCTTTTTCCATGCTCTCCGGAAGCGCGTATGCGTACACTTTCCCTGCCTTCATGAGCGAAAGCATGTGCAGCCAGAGGTTGCCCGTGGTCAGCGAATCCCTGAGCCGCCTGAGCGGCTTGGTTTCCTTTGCCTCAACGTCGTTCATGCAAATATCTTGGGCGTCAGCAATATAAATATTCTCTTCTTATAGAGAGCATGCGCCTCGGGGTCCTCCTATTGCTTCTGCTACCGCTGAGTTTTGCGGCAGGGGAGTACGCAATAGTCCCTGTGGCCGCGATGTTCACCGTTTTCATAATCGCGCTTTCCCACATGCTCTCCCAGCCCCTGCACAACCCCCAGCTCGAGGCCTGGGCCAAGAACGAGTGGAAGGAGCTCATAATAGCCGCGCTCACAGTGGGGCTGGTATACTCGGCAGTGAGCATATACGGGAACACCATCCTAGGGCTCACCACCGGCTACCCGGACAGCACCTCGCTGATGAGCGGCGTGGAAACAAGTTTTACTGGCTTCCAGAGTTCGCTCATGAATGATTATGCGGACACCATACGCGTCGCCCAGCGCCTCGGGATGCTTACTTCATACTCGTACAGCATGAGCGGCGGGTTCATAATGTATTTCGCGCAGGTGAATGGCCCCTACGTGGGCATAAGCGGGCTCATGCAGTCGCTTTCCGTGCTCGCGTCCAACATCTCCACAGGTATACTGGTCTACGAGGCCATGATACTTTTCATGCATTTCCTGTTCAACGTTTCCATCCAGGCCATACTGCCCATAGGCTTCGCGCTCCGCTTCATACCCTTCACAAGGAAGATAGGCGGGACTCTTCTTGGCCTTGCCATAGCCGGCATATTCGCCTACCCGTTCGCCATGGCGCTCACGGCCGGCATACACGACAACGTGAACGTGCAGCATTCCCTGATAACAGCAGATGATTTAGAAAAGCTGTCGCTCCATCTCCCCTCGTTCCTCACCAGCCTGTGCACCAACGATTTCATCCGCATCTTCACTTCGCTGAGCGAGTGGGGGTGGTGGGCGATAATCTGCAGCGTGTTCTGCCTGAGCCATCTGGCGGCCTACTGGGCGTGCTTCGCACCCATAGTGGGCACCTGCTGGGTGGGCATTTCCTACAATTTCTACCAGGCCACCCAGATGGCGCTCATGCTCGCCTCTTCAAGCGCCATGGTGGCGGCATCCCAGGGAATGCAGAACGCCATAGGGGCAAATGCAGGCGTGATCCATGATATAGTGATGAACCACCTCATAATACCGGTGAGCAGCGCGTCCGCGCTTCCCACGATGGAAGCCGTGTTCGTGGGCGGAATCACAATCCTTGTGGCAAGGAGCCTTTCCGGGGCCCTTGGCGGGGAGCTTGCCATAGCAGGCCTGGAGCGATTGATATGAGAAAACCAGCAGCCCTTCTGTTCATATTTTTCATCGCGCTTGCCAGCGCGGTCCCGGTGGTGGAATGGAACAAGACATTCGGGGCGATGTATGCCGATGTCGGTTACTCGGTCCAGCAGACCTCAGACGGCGGCTACATAATGGTGGGCACCGCCTGGTCCGCCCAGGAGAGCTGGCTCATCAAGACTGATGGGAACGGGGAACTCCAATGGGAGAAGAAGATAACAGAAGCGGCCAGCCTGAGGGCAGTCAACCTGTTTTCTGTCCAGCAAACCTCTGACGGCGGTTACATCCTGGCCGGAGCCGGAGTTCCCAGTTGCAACGCCTGCGACTTCCTGTTGCTGCTCATTAAAACCGACAGCAGCGGGAATTCGGAATGGGAAAAGCAATTCATAGACAAGGATTGGGAACGCGGGGATGGCGCAGTATCAGTCCACCAGACGAGCGACGGCGGCTATATCATAGGCGGAATGCAATACACATCTGACCGGGACGGCTGGGTGATAAAAACGAATTCCAGCGGCGGTATGGAATGGAACATGTCGCTTTCCTGGCCCGCTCCACGCACTAACGGGAGAAGAACAGTCCAGTACGTCAACCAGATCCAGGATGATTACATAGCGGCAGGCCAATGCTGGGCAGGATATTATGCAGATTATGGTTCCTGCCTCATAAAATATAACTCCTCGGGTTCTCAATTGTGGAAAAAAATATATAGCACCAATCCGGCATCGCTTGGAATCGCCTTCTCAGCATATCCAATACCAAATGGCTATATGGTTCTAGAAAAGTTAGTTACCGGCAGCGCGTACGAATCCCCTATCCGGCTCATAAAAACGAATGCGGATGGGGAAGCGCTGCAAACCACGGCTTTCGACGGCGCCCGTTCAGTATGGTACGCGCCTGGATTCAGCACCCCCCTGGGCCCATCGTCCGCCCCCACTTCCGACGGCGGATACATAATTGCGGACGGCACGCCAATCAACGATGCCAAGGGAGGCGACGTGCTGCTCATAAAAACCGATTCGCAGGGGACAATGGAATGGAACGCGACCTTCGGCGGGCCCATGGAAGATGTCGCGCACTCGGTCCAGCAGACCTCTGACGGCGGCTATATCGTGGCAGGAGCCACAACGCCCGAGGACTCAGGCTTTTCGGACATGTGGCTGGTGAAAATAAAAATCGTGGACAACGCGAGCATAACAATAGAAAGCCCGCTTGAAGGAGAATTATATGGGAACGTTTTCATAGATTTGAACTACACAGTTGTGAACCTCACATCTGCGCAGGTGGAGGGATGCGCCTACAGTGTGGATGACTCCCAACCTCCGGCTCCGGACAAGTACGATCCGTTCTGCCTCAACTACAGCCTGAGCGCCCAAGTTCTTGGAGAAGGCAGCCACAGGGTCTATGTTTTCGCCAAGGACAGCGCGGGAGGGGTAAGCGAGGCCAACGTTTCCTTCTTAATAGACCTCACGCCGCCGAATGTCACCATATTCGACCCAAAAGGCGGATACACCCAGGCCTCCGCACTTCTGGAGTATGACGCCCACGACGCGCTCACCGGCGTGACGTGCAAATACACGCTTGACGGCGGCACGCAGTTCCACGACCTTCCCGGATGCCGGGACCTGGTGATAAGCGTGGCGCCCGGGATAGGCTCGCACACTGTGGCCGTATACGCATGGGACGAAGTGGGCAACATGGGCGCTGCGTCGAGCAATTTCAACGTTGACACCACCACCCCGCTGCCCCCGACCCAGGTGGGCATCGGGGAATGCGCCTCGGATTCGGTGCGCAGAATGATAGACGACGGCGCCGGCGGGCTGATTGCGCTGGTTATTTTCACCACGATAGTTGCGCTTGGGCTCATATACATGGTCGCCTATGCCCTGAACAGGCAGGAATACATACTCCTGGTGAAGGACGAATTGTTCCACCTGGGCGTTTCCATAGCAATCCTGATAGCGTTCGGCATGATAATGAGCGTGAGCTGCGCGCTGGTCGGGGACGCGTTCAATTTCGCCTACCACAACATAAACAAGGGCTCCCTCACAGACCCCTGCTATGGCCAGGGCACCACGGTCCAATCCGTTTCGGTGTGCTACATGCACAGCATGGAGGAGGACGCGAAGGAAATCATAAACACGTACACGAAAGCGAACATAGACCTGCAGCTCAAGGCCTCGGGCTACGTGAGCTACTACGGACTTCTTTCAGGCACCACGTTCGCGCCCAAGGCGTACATGCGCTCCCAGGCCGCGTTCATAGACAACGTGAACAACATATTCGTGATACCTGCCTACGTGAGCATATACGCCCAGGACGTGTTCATGCGCTATTTCGTGGGCTATGCCACCAGGGACGAGGCGGGCAACATCACAAATCCGTCCGCAATCCTCGGTCTGCTCCTGCCCGGGGCGTTCGTGCTCCGATTTTTCCCGCCCACGCGCCAGGTAGGGAACATGCTCATCGCGTTTTCCGTGGGCATTTACCTGATAATCCCGGTGTTCATAGCCCTGAACGCGATAATGTACCAGTACACTTTCACGCCCCAGGACTGCAGCACCATCCCACTGTATAGGGACGTGATAGCCGATCCGATTTCCATATGGGGCGGCTCGGCCGTAACCGGCAGTGCCGACCAGGCCCTGCTCTGCGATAGTTCCGCAAGCCTGCTCGCGGTCGCAAGGCTCTACCCGCAGGCATTCCTGCTGCCCAATATCATCATAGTGGTATTTATTGCTTTCATGACATCGGTAAACAAGGCTCTCAAGGTGCTCGGATGAAAAAGCTTGCTTTGCTCATGCTGGTCGTTTTCCTGTCTGCCGCATTTGCCGCGGGCGCGCTCAACGTGAGCGAAGCCGTGAAGCAGGCCGAGCAGGGGGCGCAGGGCGCAGCAATCACATCCAGTTCCCCGTTCTACTCCACGGGCATCCTTAGCCAGTGGAAGGAGCTTTCAATACTGCTTGCGTTCATAATGGTCCTGCTGGTGGGCGTTGCGCGCATGATTGCCGAGCCCCTGAACCTTCCGGACCTCAAGGCCTGGGCGAACGTGGAATGGGCCCAGACCATAGTCACGGTGGTGATAGTGCTTGCGGCCATGGGCTGCCTGGTTTTCGTGGACGCGGTGGTTGCCGACGAGGTGAACAAGTCCCCGGGAAGCCCGGTGCAGTGCTCTTCCTCCGACTTCTGCCTCATAAAAGTTTCCAACGTGTACCTGGACGGCCTGATAAACCTTTCCGAGGAAAGTTCGCGCTCTGCATTTGTGGCGAGCGTGAGCGCGGGCAGCACGGCTTCGCAGAGGCAGACTTTCTCATGCGGCACCCTGCTGGTCCCGCCTTGCCTGTGGGGCTACATAAGCTGGGCCAACAACGGCTTCCTAATCCTGGACGTGGAGCGCTACAACCAGGAGATAGAGATGTTCAGTTCCATCATCTACGGGCTCAGCGTGCAATACTTCTTCGTCAACCAGATCGCATATCTTGTGGGCCCGGTGCTCCTGCTCGTAGGCATAGTCGGCCGGAGCTTCTTCCTTACAAGGCGCGCAGGGGGCATGCTCATGGCTGTCGCGCTTGGCATAATGTTCGTTTTCCCCATGATGTACCTGTGGAACATGATAACGCTCAACGTTTCGGTTTACGGGGACCGGCTTTTCCAGGCCCCGAATGCGGACTGCCCCAAGGAATGCGGCCTCCAGGCGCCCATCGCATACAGCATTGCGGACAACAGCAAAGGCTATGACAACATATCAGAGATAATAGGAACCTGCACGCCCCAGGGCCCGGAAACGTGCCCGCCGCCCGAGGATACGCAGCGCGCAATCATCGAAGGGCTGAAGGACGGCTCGCTCCCCCATTATAACGACGCGGGCTCCTGCGAGAACAAATCCCTCGAGATAAATACTACGCATAAAGCTGACAACGACGCGAACGGGGAGTACTACTGCCCGAGCTACTGCAGGGAGCTTCCTTACCCATACTCGATAGCCGAATGCTCGCTGCCCAAGACCGAGCTCGCGTGCATGGAACTGCCCCGCGGGTGCAAGGTGGTGCGCGAAGTGGTTCCCGGAACCACGGACATATGCAACTCTGTGGATGCGGCCGGCAAATCCACGCCCATATGCCCTGATTACTGCAAGGTGGTCCCGCCGCTTGATGCAGACTGCACATCCTGCTTCAAGCTCAATGCCGATGGCAAGCCTGATGCGAAAAACCCGGTCTCGGCTCCGTTCAACTGCCGAGTCGCATTCATAAGATACACCATTGGCAAGGACGGCACCATAAAGTGGCCGAATGATGATGAGGTGAACAGTGCACCCAGGCCGGACAGCTGCACCCAGAGCGTGCAGGGCTATCCGAACGATTACGTGGATGCAACGAAGAATTGCAAAGCATCCACAACCGCGGAAGATTCCTGCTCCTACATAGTGCCGCAAATGCCGGACTGCGAGTGCGTGGGCCCGGAATGCTGCATATATGCCGCGGGCGTGAGCGAGTGCATGGACCCATACAAAACCGATTCGGGAGGCGAGATCACTATAATAACAAGCCCCAACTCAGACTCGGAAGGCGGGGACCCCCAGCAGGAAGTGAGCGGCACGGACATAATAACAAATTGGCATTATGACTGCACTGATGAAACCCAAAGCACCTGCCTCAACTACACGGGCGCCCGGTTCTGGAACAACCAGACGAGCACATGCCAATGCAATGGCAGAAACTGCTCCATGCCCAGCACAATATGCAATTCCTGCCTTGACGTGCCCAAGGACTACTGCTTCTTCAAGCCCTACGTGGAGCTGAGCTGCTCCCAGGACTGCACGGGCGGCAGCTTCCTCAAGCCGGTGCTGCTCACCCCTGCGGAATTCGCAAGGAAATCCAGCGAAGGGATGTTCGGCCGGGACGACATAAAGAACGTGAGCAGGCTGCTTTTGCCGGCATTCCTGCTCCCGCTCATAAACATCGCCGTAACACTGATGTTCATAAGGGGCTTCTCGCCCATATTCGGAGGGGACTTCGAAATTCCGGGCTATGCCAAGGTGCTGTGAATGAAAAGACTGCTGCTCGCGCTCATGCTGCTTCCGCTTGCGTTCGCCCAGTCCGCATGGCAGGACCTGAGCATACTCGCGATACTCGCATCGGTAGCAGCCCTTGCCATAATTTTTGCAGTAGGTTATGGAATTGAATCCAATGAATTGAAGTTCCTTGCCAAGGAGGAGCTTTTCCAGCTCATGTTCACCGCAGTGATGGTTGCGGGCTTCGTGGCAGTGGTGCAGCCCATCGTGCAGGGCACCTACATAGATGCATCCGCAGACGTGCAGGCTACCATGGGCAGCATAACCAGCATAAACTCGGTGCTCACGAAAGCGGCCATGGAGCTCGGAAAGGAAGGCAGCAAATCCATATGGTGCAGCTTTTCCGCAGCCGGATTCGGAGTGAGCGCATGCTCGGGCTACAGGATGCTCGGGCCCGCGCTTTCCATGGGCTTCCAGCTCACCGCAACTTCGCTCGCAGAGCTCCAGGGGATAAATTTCCTTATGGATTTCTCCAAGAACTATATTTTCACGCTTTTCTTCCCCCTGGGGCTGTTCATGCGCACCTTCAAGTACACCCGGGGCGCAGGCGGCCTTTTCATAGCAGTGGGGCTTGCATTCTACGTGATGCTGCCCATAACCTACAGCTACCTGCATGGGATAGTCGCGAGCACGCAAATCGG
>JAQTMJ010000019.1 GCA_028714395.1 Candidatus Iainarchaeum sp.
CACTAGCAAGAAGCTAATACCACTCAGAGTCCCCTCGTCACGCTTACGCGCATTGCGAAGGTTTCGCGCCTGCTGCATCCCGTAGGACTATGGCCCTTGTCTCAGTGCCATTCTGGGGGCCACCACTTCCATGGCCCCTACGGATTATCGGCTTGGTAGGCCATTACCCTACCAACTACCATGATCCGCCGCAGTCCCATCCTGGGGCCGTTTGCTCCAATTCACAAACGGTTTGGTCGATCAAGCATTCCAGCATCGATCAACTATCGCGGGTTGTCCTCAGTTTCCCGAGGTTATCCACGTCCCAAGGTTAGGTTGACTACGTGTTACTCAGCCGTTTGCCGCCCATCCAAGTGAATGGGCTGACTTGCATGGCTTAGTCGCACTCTGATAGCAATACCCTCCAGCAGGATCAACTGGAGTTACGAATTCAGGAGTTACTTTGGAATTGACAAGAGAGTAAATACTTTGCCGTTTAAACGGCAAACCCCTCTCTTTGGCTCTTGAAGTCTGAGTCGAACCGTGAAGAACACAGTTCCTAGCCGTTTTTTGAAAGCGAAGAATTAACCTGAGCAAGAAATATCCAGCTCATGAAATTTCGCCCGAAAAACTCGGTAAACCTTATATATGCTCTGAGGCATTTATAAACATTTGCAATCTGTTAAAGCATCCATTCACGTTAATCCAAGACAACAAACTCGGACTTCACCTGCTTCAGGCTGTTGAGCGATTTCATTTTCGTTATTCCTTTCCTGGAAAGTACTGCGCGCAAAAAAGCGTAATATTCCTCCACGTCCCGCGTCCTTATCTTCACGATGAGCTCCCAGTCGCCGGTTACTATGTCCACGCTCTCTATTTCCTGGAACTTAGAGAGGTCCTTCGCTATCCTCTCCGGGTCCGCGTATTCATCTGGTGAGAGATTCAAAAGCACGTAAGTGCAGAATCCCTTCCCGAGTTTGGAATAGTCAAATGCCGCCTTGTAGGATGCGACCTTCCCCTCCTTTTCCATCCTCTTGATGTTGTAGTGGAGCGTGGTTGCCGGTTCTCCGGTCTTTTTGGCCAGCGCAGCTATTTGCGGAGTGCAGTATCCCTGGGAAAGAAACCCAATCAGTTTCTCTTCTATGTTTTTCATATTTTTGTATATTATACGAAAATCTTATAAAATGTTGCATAATTTTCGGATATTATTCCGAAACAATATTTAGGGTGTGTTAATTTAACAAAATAGGTGATAAAAATGAAACAACTGCATACACGGAAAGAGAATCTTGGGAAAGTGCTGCATCGTTTAAAGATTGGGGCAGTGAAACTTTTTGGAAGCAAAGATATGATGCCCGAACCAGTCAAACCAGCAGATAAAGAAGCGCGAAAACAGAAGGAGCTGGAGACACAGGGGTTAACCACGCGATGTACCACCCGATGTAGTTGTGGTCGTGTTCATACTATCCGTACGGTGGACGGTCGTAAAATAGTCGACACGGGCTGGTACTAATTTTGTGCGCAAATCCGGCTTAAATGCAACTTTCCCCTTGGGCGCAGAAACACTTGAGGTAAAGCTAGCGCCAACATCAGGTTTTTATACCCGGCGTATAAAATAAACTCATGTTCTCCGCAAAATCGTTTTATGCAGCATGCACGGCATTCATGTTCCTGCTTTTAGCTGGTTGCGCCGGAGAGGGAGGGCCGTCCTACACCCCGAGTTACTGCAACGGGATAGCCGACGAGGACATAAAGCAGAACTGTTTCACGACAATCGCGGACCAGACCGGCTCCCCTGCGTGCGACAAGATGGTCAACGGCAGCATAGCAACCTGCTACACCAACGCCGCGATGATTTTGAACAATGCAAGCGTCTGCAATAAAATACAGGATACGGCCGCAAAATACTCCTGTACAGTGCGGGTGGAAGCGAACAAGGCGGCCAGGTCGATATCAAAAGCTATTGATAAAATGACCGGATATGGAAATTCCTCCTGAATAATTTCTTGTGCCAGTTTCGCATAGCTCCTATTTTGTCAAAGCTGCTCTAACCACAATGTTTTAAATTTGAGACAGTGAGATTATACTGTTTTCTCGTGCTAGAGAAATTTATCACACAACAGGACCTTTGTCAAAAATTATACCTCACCATAGCCCAATCAGATTCGCGTGCTCGCGAATACTTTCGCCATGGTGTTTGCACGAAGTAGGAACGTCTGGTCCTATTTATCCCACCATAGCCCAACGAATCGGACTGCGGTCCGAATGTTTCGCTCTGGTGGTCGGTCCTCATTTGCAGGATTGGCGTTTACTCAACCCACCATAGCTCAATGGTAGAGCGATCGGCTGTAGCTTGCTTAACCGCGTTCAGCGGATACCGATAGGTTGCTGGTTCAAATCCGGCTGGTGGGAAACATTTTAATCTGTTTGATTAAAATGTATAAAACATCTTTGCCTCGGTGGTGTAGTGGTTAGCATTATGGACTGTCACTCCATCGACTCGGGTTCGAAGCCATATCCCCTTTTCTTTTCGTTGTGGTCGGCGGTCCGACCACTTCGTCGTAAAGTCCGTTGGACTTTCTGATAAAAAAGAAAAGGGTCTGAGTCCTTCACCCCCAAAAGAAAACTAAAACTTTTTGGGTGGAGCATTCAGTGGACGAAAATCCCGACCGGGGCGCTTCTTCTTTCTAAAAATTTTCATAGAAAAATAAAAAGAAAAAATTTCTTGCCGTCATATCGGATTGCCGCCTCCCAATATCGGATTGCCGCCTCCCAAATTTCCTTTCCAAGGGGGTATTGGAGTCCAGCGGCGAGATGCAAGAGGCTCTATTTTACATTGCTCCTCTCCAGCTCTTATTTCAGCTATCCTCCTGTTCCGTTCCGCTTTTGCCCAGTCCCTGCACGCTGCGAGAACTCTTATGGCGGGCATCATTTCACTACGTGGGGCCTCCCTGCTTACAATTCCGCATTGGTTCAGCAGCATTTCTTCCAGTTTCGGGACTTGCAGCCAGTAATCTGCTCCAGCTATGACCCCCTTCAATCTGTCCTTAACTTCGCTGTAAGGTCGTCCGATGCATGACTGGCGTGCTTCAACGGTTATGTAAACAAGTTTTTGTGCGTTCTTCTGGGATTCCAGCCACTTGTCTGTTTCCGCCAGATCCTCTTCACACACTCCCCTTGCCCTGGCGCTCATGCAATGCGCATATGCATTTCGGGGATTCGGCGCGTCCAGTATCTCTTCGGCCAGCCGTGTGGGCAGCGTTCTTTTTATTTCGGCTGCGTGGATAGCAACCCATTTTTTTCTATATGTGTTTGGGGGCATTTTCCTCACCTGTTTTTATCTCACGTCTCCCATCAGACAGGCACTCCTCCGCCCATTCTTTGCAGTCGTTGAGAACATCTAGGGCCGGCATAGTTTCACTATGGCGTTTGCCCCAGTGCCCTGTCAGTTGCATTCCTTCCAGTTCTTGGCCGTGACGCTCCAGCAATCCCGCTATTTCAGCTATAACGCTGCCCAGTTCTTCATTCTCGGCTTTGATGCGCCTCAGCCTTTTACTCTCAAGCCGCCCCAGCAGCCGTTCGGCTTTGGCCACAGTTGCTGTCAGTTCATCCTTCATAGCAATGTGTCGTTCCTGCTCTCCGCCATCAGCCAGCTTCAGCAATCCCTTCACTTCACCTATAATTCTTTGCGCTTGCTTGTTCGCTCCATAGTCCCATTCTAGGTCGCGGCCCTTGGTCGTGAGCCAATATAGATTATGGGTTCTGCTAACAAGCCGTTGTGCTTTCATCAAAAGCTTCCAGCTCCTTTCAATGTCCTGCCAATTCTTTGCACCTGCCCGTTCTCCTAGCGCGGGCAGCACTTTCACCAAGCTGTGGTACAAATTGTGGGGGTTTTCTACTTCAGGACCATACCGTATTTTTTTAGCCAGTGGAGCTGGCAATGTTTTTCCCACTAACTGTTTGTTGGCATCAATCCACGTCTTCGTTTCCATAGTTATCACCTTTAGTTCTTATCCTGGAAATGCCTCAATCTGGCAGAAATAATGCAGAAAAGATAGTTCGAGCGAATGGTGTTTTGTCGGCCTTTCAGCCGAAAGAAGTTGCGGAAGCTGGCCCATAAGTAGCGCATTTCAAATTCTCGATTTCCAGCTTCATGTTGTTTTTACTGCATTGACATGTTTTAAAATGTTTGTAACAGCAAAACCAGAAACATTTCCTTTTATTTATTTTCCTCCAATTACTGCACGGTGTTCCCATGGACTCAGTTTTTGCCGCCGCAGTAATCATTTCAGGTTTGCTTGCGATTATCATCCCAGTTTTCTTGGCCTACAAATTTTCCAAATCCGAAAAGCTCCCACTCAAAATCGCGCTGCTTGGCGCAGGATTCTTCATATTGGTGCAGGTGTTCCGCGCCCCGTTCGTGCTGCTCACCCAGAGCTTCGTCTATTACCTGTTCGCCCCGCTGGGCGACCTGGCGGCAAAGCTGGCCCTCGCATTCTACCTAGGGCTGATGGCCGCATTGTTCGAGGAGCTGGCCCGCTACCTCATATTCGCTAAAATAATGAAGGAGCGCACGCTGGAAAGCGCGAAGCTGTTCGGCCTGGGCTGGGGCGGCGCGGAATCCATAATCTTCCTCGGCATATTGAGCACTGCCACCTATTTCGTGATGGAGGATTTTTTCGCTACTACGGATTTGTCATCATACAACCAGACGCTTGTTTCCCAGGGCCTCACCCCTGAGGAAGCGCAGCAGACGATAGTCCAGCTCCAGGACCAAAAGCTGCAGTTCGAACAGAGCAACGTGCTTCTCCCGTTCCTCGGCCTCTACGAGCGCCTGCTGGCAATGGCGTTCCATCTGTGCGCTTCCCTGCTGGTGATGAAATCAGTGATGGACAAGAACTTCAAGGGGCTCCTGCTCGCTTTAGGAGCGCACTTCCTGCTGGATTTCGTGGCCGTGGTTTCGCTGATTCCAGGAAACGCGATAGTGGGCGAGGCCGCGCTCACGCTCGTGGTCGCGGGCATAGTGGTTTTCACCGCAAAAACGCTCAAGATGAAGGGCACGGAAATACTTTCTCCTTCATGATGGCGTAAATGCAGTATTTATAGTGCCCAAATAGAAGACGTCTGCCTTTGGGGTATCCACCAGTGGGAAATCAGGTGGAATTAAAGCTTTAAAAATATTCTCGCAGAAGGGAAAGCGAAAGTTGCCTGCAGTTAAAGCTAATAGAATGAAGGTGGTCCCATGTTCGAGGATATTATTCAAGCGGCAAAGGCCGATTCTCCCCAAAGTTCGCAAAAGACCATTTCAGATGAGATAAAGCCGGCTCCGGGAGAGAGCGAAGCCATACGCATAGGCGTGATAGGGGTCGGAGGCGCGGGCTGCAACTGCATCAACCGCATGGTGAAAAGCGGGCTCAAGAGCGCGGTCGCAATCGCGATAAACACCGATTCCAAGCACCTCAGGATTACAGAGGCGCACAAAAAAGTGCTCATAGGTAAAAACATCACCAAGGGGCTGGGTGCCGGAGGCAATCCGGAGCTGTCCAGAAAATGCGCAGAAGCCGACCTGGACCTGCTCAAAAAGGAGATTGGCGAGAACGAGCTTGTTTTCATAGTTGCGGGCATGGGCGGAGGCACCGGGACCGGAGCCACCCCGGTTATAGCCAGGGTGGCCAAGGAGATGGGCGCAATAGTGATCGCGATGGTAACCTACCCGTTCAACATCGAGCGCTCCAGGCTCAAGACCGCCCAGGGCGGCATAAGGGAGCTGGTCAGCATAGCCGACACCGTGGTGGTGATAGACAACAACAGGCTGCTTTCCTACGCCCCGAACCTGCCGATCAACCAGGCGTTCGAGCTTGCGGATTCCATAACCAGCCATGCGGTGATGGGCATCTCGGACACCATAATGTTCCCGAGCCTCATGAACGTGGACTTCGCGGACGTGAGGGCCGTGATGCAGAACGGGGGCATCGCATTCATATCCATAGGCGAGGGAAACGGCCATGACCGTGTTTCGGATGCCATACGGAACACGTTGGAGCACCCCCTGCTCGACGTGGATTATGAGGGCGCCAAGGGCGGCCTGCTGCACATAGAAGGCGGCCCGGACCTCACCCTGGGAGACGCCATAGCAATCGGCAACGGGGTCACCGCCAGCTTCGACGAGAACGCGAGCGTGAAGGTGGGCGCCAGGATAAACCCGGACATGAAAAACACCGTGCGCGTAACCTCCATAGTCGTGGGAGTCAAGTCGCCCATGATCCTGAGAAAGGAAGAATCCAGCGGTCTGGTGCACCTGACTGACGAAGACATATCCGGGCTCTGATTTTCCAGCGATGGGGTGTCCGCATGATTGAACTCAATTTCATATATGCATTGGCCGTGATGCTTGTTTCGGCCTTCATTCCAGGGGCCCTGCTCGCATTTGCCATCCTGAGAAAAAGCGATTTCTCCTGGCTGGAGAAAGTGCTCACCGGATTTGCGCTTGGCTGGATTCTCCAGGGGCTCCTGCCGTTTCTGGAATTCATTGCCCTGGGAACGAATTTTTCATACACCGTGGCGCTGGCCAATTCCGCCGGCCTCTACGTCCTGGCCGCACTGGCGCTGCTGATTTCCTTCAGGATGGAGCCTTTCAAGCTGCCTTCCATCGAGCCGCAAAGGATGGTTTCCGATTACAAAAAATATATAGTTCCGGCATTGGTGCTCCTGCTCTTTTTCCTCAATTTCTGGGTGCGGGTGCAGTCCCTCAGCCCGGTTTACGAGGAGCTCGACCCCTACTACTACCAGTATACGACCCAGCAGATAATCACCCTGGGGCAAAATCCATTAAACGACCAGACCGCATGGTACCCGCTCCTTCAGGTGAACCACAGGGCGGTCCCACTTCTCACATACATGGAAGCGACGTGGTATTCACTATATTCAGGCGGCCAGGGCTACAGCAACTACCTGCTCTCCCTCATCGCCAACCTCTATCCGCCGTTCGCGGCGGCGTTCGCATGCTTCTTCGTCTACCTGGGGCTTCGCGCCTGGTACAGGGAAGAGTACGCGCTCATTGCCTCGGCCGTGGCGTCCTTCGTGCCCATATTCATATTGAAGCTAATGGCAGGCGAAGCAGAAGTGCAGCCCTATGCCTTTTTCGCCCTTGCGATGACATTCGCGTTCCTGCTCTGGGCGCACAAAAAGCAGAGCCTTCTTTACGCCGCGCTCGCGGGCTTCGGCTATCTCGTGACCAGCATGGGCAGCTCCTCCGAAGTTGTTGTCGTTACCGCGTTCATGCTCTTCACGGTGGCCCAGGCAGCCACCCTTTTCTGGCTCAGGAAGGACCTTGAAAACCTCGTGAAAATCACCGGAGTGTTCCTGCTGTTCCCTATTTTGGCCGTAATTTTGAAGTGGGCGTTCTACGGCTCCCCATCACTTTCCTATTTCGCAGTCGTGATGGTCGGCGGCGCGGCAGCGGTATTGCTCTACGCCCTGCAGAAATTCAAGTTTGAGGAAAAGGATCTGGGCCCGGATGCCCAGTCCTACATAATAGCGGGGCTCGTGATAATCGGGTTTGCTATATTTGCGTTCACCCCGGTCGGAGGCCTGATAAAAAATGCAGCGGTGGGCAGCCTCCAGATAGCCGAGTTCAACAAGCCCCTGGACAGGACCATTGCCGAGCAGGGCGTGAGCGGCGCAATCTTCGAGCCCCAGCTCGGCTTCATGGGCAAGCTGTTCGACGACGGCATATACCTCATCGTGGGCTACGTGTTCCTGATACCCACGATGCTCGCGAACCTGGTCTTCTACCTGTTCAGCGGGGTGCTGAACGCGGTCCTCGGCACGAACATAGTATATGCAAACGTGCAGCCGAACGTCGACCAGCTGAGCCAGATACTCCTGGCCAAGGACGACAGCGCCCTCATGTCCCTGCTGTTCTTCGCAATGCTGGCGTCCATATACAGCCTCTACAGGCTGGTTTACAAGAAGGAAGACAGCCCGGCGTGGTTCTTCATAATGCTGCTCTTCCCGGTGGCGCTCATAGGGCTGCTCAAGGCCAAGTACGTGATATACCTGGGCTTCATGCTCGCCTTTTGCTTCGCCTTCATACTTGGCGAGCTTGAGCTGCTGTTTTCCTGGCTCCTGGGCCTGTTCAGGGCTGACAACGAGAGCACGCGGAAAAGCCTGTTCTATGCATTGATATTCATAGGCGCATTTTTCGTGCTGATGCAGTTCAGCACCAGCCTGGCGCCCAACCTCCTGAAGGCCAGCACTGCGGTGCGCTTCCAGGACAATCCGGCGCTGTTCCAGCAGAAGTTCAGCGCCATGTGCGACCAGCTCAGGCTCCAGGGGGCCTCGGAATCCCAGATAGCGAGCATATGCGCGGCCGGCAGGGATCCTGTTGCATTTGCGAACAGCAGCGTTGACAACCAATACGACGGGCAATTGTGCATCCTTTCCCAGCTCAAGGACCCGTCCGGCGCAGGGGAAGATACCCTGGGGCCGGCCTACCGGTGCCAGCGCATCACGAGCTACTGGCTGCAGAGCATGGAATGGATACGCTACAACACGGAGAATGATTCGCGCACCATCAGCTGGTGGGACTACGGCCACTGGATAAACTTCTTCGGCCAGAAGGACGCGGTCATAAGGAACGAGCACTCCAGCACGGACATGATAGGGGAGGT
>JAQTMJ010000020.1 GCA_028714395.1 Candidatus Iainarchaeum sp.
CTGGAGGAGAAAGGGCTGGTGAGAAAGGAAGTCAAGCTAAAGCCGATGCCTCCGGAACCTACGCCGGAATTGAAACGCTACTATGAAGAAGGCTTTCCAGAGCTGAACGTTTACAGGAAAGCCCGCGCCGGCAAGTCCATCCAGGACTTATCTCCGGAAGAGAAGCAATACGGCATCCAGTGGGCCAAGAAAAAAGGGTGGGTCCAGGTTGTCGGAGGCAGGCTAATTCCGAAAATTGAAAATCTCGAAGTTAAAGGCGGGCAGAATGCTGGACCTAGCAATTACTTTTCCACGGCAGAGCTGATTGAACGCGGCTTGCTGACTGAAAAAACCGAAAAAGAGATCACAATCGAGATAACCGAAAAGGGCCTCTCAGCCGAGTTCTCAGAAGGCCTGGCCCAGCTCACCCCGGAAATGCTCCGCACCGGCTCATGGAAAGGCAGGAAGTTCAAGCCATACGACGTTTCCGTGCCTTCCAGGGACGCGCGCACAGGA
Organism: Candidatus Iainarchaeum sp.; assembly: GCA_028714395.1. GTDB lineage: Archaea > Micrarchaeota > Micrarchaeia > Anstonellales > Bilamarchaeaceae > JAHJBR01. Next base: position 496 of record JAQTMJ010000020.1, read on the forward strand.
AAATCCCACCCTCTCTCAATGGCCATGGGCCGCATAAGGGATATATTCTCGGAGATGGGCTTTGAGGAGATGGAGGGCAATTACGTGGAGAGTGCATTCTGGAATTTCGACGCGCTGTTCCAGCCCCAGGACCATCCGGCAAGGGAGCTCGCCGACACGTTCTACCTGGAGGGCAGCGAGCCGCTCCCGGACAAAGCTTTGGTCGAAAGGGTGAAAAAAGCCCACGAAAAGGGATGGAAATGCCCCTGGAGCGAGGCCGAAGCCCGGAAAAGGGTGCTGCGCACCCACACCACAGCTTCCAGCGCCCGCTACCTCGCATCCATGAAATCCACCCCCAAAAAATATTTCGCCATAGGCAGGGTGTTCAGGAACGAAGCGACAGATTACAAGCACCTTGCCGAGTTCCACCAGGTGGAAGGCATAGTCGCATGGGAAAACGCTACTTTCAAGGATCTGCTCGGCCTTCTGGCCGAATTCTATTCCAAGCTCGGCTTCAAGCGCATCAGGTTCAGGCCCAGCTATTTTCCCTACACCGAGCCGAGCCTGGAGATAATAGTCTATTTCGAGCCCAGGAAGGAATGGGTGGAGATGGGTGGCGCGGGCATAATGAGGCCTGAAGTCTCGCTCCCGCTCGCGGGCACCTACCCGGTGCTGGCCTGGGGCCTCAGCCTCGAGCGCCCGCTCATGATGCTCATGGGCCTTTCCGACATAAGGGCGTTCTACAAGAACGACGTCGCGTGGCTCAGGAAGGCAAGGGTAAAATTATGAACTACAAATGGGCAGCGGCCCTGATTCTCGTTGTCCTGATTGCAATACTGTTGCTTCCGCAGTTCCTGCCCGGCGCATCCAATGCTGCGAGCGCACCAGTGCAGCAAGGCCTCGCGGCCCCGCTGGAGATGGGATTCGCTGGGAATTATGGCTATGCGGTTTTCTCCTACAACGGCACCGGCTCTGCAACGCTCCTCTCGCTCTCCGAGCAGCCCAAATCCAGCATAATGGTGCTCAGGCAGGACTACCTGAATACAGAAAGATACTCCTACTTCATGGACATCCTGAAGCCCCTGGAGGCCGAGGGCTTCAAATTCCAGGAGGTGGATTCATTCGCCCAGATTTCTTCCGCGAACAACAGCATAATCATCATACCCTCGGGCGCCATGCCTTCTGAAGCGGTTCCGCTGCTGGACAGCCTCTCCCAGGGGAACAGGATAATATACATAGGGAGGAAGGACCTTGTGTACTCAGGGAAGCTGGTGGGCTCGGATTGGTTCTCCGGCCTCGCCAATTCCACCAAGCTCCGCATAATTGTGATAGAGAAAAGCCTCGCGGATTTCTATTCCGGGGCGAATTACTCGCTTGTGGATGAAATCCGGGCCAATTCCTGGGCGGAACTCAACAGTTCCACCCTTTCCTATTCCGGTGAGGGCAGGAAAACGCTCTTCGTCCAGGCAAACAACGGCACCTGGCTCAGGATGCTCCCGAAAACTGATTACGGGCCGCTGGCCCTGCCGAAGGCGCGCCTGAGCGGCAGCGAGAGCATATTCCCGTGGGAAAACCCCTCCCTTACGATAGAGCTCAATTTCTCCAGCGGGATTTCCAGGCTTGTGGTCGAGAAGGACGGGTCGGAAATCAGCAGTTCCGAGCTGGACCGCGTGCGCGGGGAAGAGGCGTTCGTGGTTCCGCTTTCGCTAAATTCCTCCGGGGATTACATAGCCAAAGTGGTTGACGAGAGCGGCGTGCTCGGGGCCAAGCGCGTCCATGTGAAGAACCTCAGCATCTCCATTTCCCGGGCCTACGGGAATTCCTACGAGTTCCTCGTATTGCTTGATGGCGAGCCCCTGGACCAGGCCGACGCGGTGGTGGGGCTCCAGAACTCCACGAACACACTCGCAGAGCAGGTGAGCAACGGCCGGCTCCTGGTTTCAGCAGAGCTTCCGCACGGCCGGAACGTGTTCGTGGTTTCCATGTTCGGCCAGGACACATACGTTCCCTACGACAACACCCAGGAGGACGTCATTGGATTTTACCTGAAATACCTGGGCGCTGGGCTGCTCGCAGTGATTGTGTTCTACGGGCTGCTGAGGCTGGGCAAGAAGCCGGTTTACCGGATACTCATCCCGGATAGCGTGCCTTCCACCAACCCGGAGCTGCGCCTTTCCTCCAAGGAAGTAATTGCAGCGGTGCTCGAGAGCGAAAAGAGCTTCGGCTGGAAAAACGTTCCGCTCTACGCCCGCGAAGTGAGCGTGGGCCTGAGGAAGCTTGCGGGCGGCATGGACGTGAACGAGGGCAACGTGGAAGCCATGATGAAGCGCCTGGAGGACAAGGGCCTTGTGAAGTCCCACCTCGGGCTCTACGGGCTTTCCGGCTGGGGCGATCCGAAGCAGAACGCGCTCAAGCGGGTGGTTCGCGACAAGCTCGTGCAGAACGGAGTTTCATTTTCAGAAAACGCAAATGGCTTCAGGGCCGGAAGCTGGAACATAATATTCTCTTCGCAAAACGCAGCCCGGGACTCCATAATAGTGTTCGAGGACGAGGCTGAAAAGAAGAGCTACGTTTCCTCGCTCCATGGCAAGGAGCGGGCCAGCCTGGACATAAAGCTCGCGAACGGCGTCGTGAGATTGGCCACGCTTGAAGGGCTGGATGAGTTCCTATGAAACCGCTCATGCTGCTTCTCCTCCTGTCCTGCGCCCAGGCCTGCGTCCCTTTCCATTCCAATGTTTCAATCCACAACAACCTCCTAGCTCCGGCCCTTTTGGGTTCCGAGTGCCTGAACCGCACCGAGCCTGATTTCAACAACCCCATCGCATGCAGCGAGGCCCAATTGCTCACAGTGTACCCTTCGGTGGACAGCCGCATCTCTTCCGGGCTTCCCTCCTACGTGCTCTGGCGCTACGCATCCGAGGCCACCCTCCAAAGAATGAAAGTGACTGATTCCCACGGCTGCGAGAGCACATACACCAAGACCCCGTTGTTCCAGTCTATTTCGGTGGATTTGCGCGCGGATTTCATGAACGAGACTTACATCAGGGAGAACATAAGCGAAAACCCAATCCTGATTCCCGTGCCCCTGAGCGCGCTTTCCTTCACCGACGGGAGCAACATCACCCTTGAACTTAATGGAACATTCTTTTTCCAGTATTCTTATTACGAGCTGAAAAGCAGCTGGTCGTGCAATGAGCTCGGGGTTTGCGGATGCTCCCAGCAACCCTCTGGTTACTTTTTCAACATAACCAAGAATATAAGCAGCAACCTCTCCTACGAGGTTGAAGGGGGCCCGGTTCTGCATTTTCTCAGCAAACCAGTGCTTTACGAGCAATGGGCCGGGAATCCGGTTTTCGAAGACATGGTCTTCTCGAAAAGAAAATTCTGCAACGTCTCAATCCTGCTCAACAACATCACCCTGAATTCATCCCAGCTCTACAGTTTTGAAATAACGAACGATTCCTCGGACGCATGGCACATAATTTCAGCGCCCATGAATCCCTCGCTTGGCTGGAGGGAAATACACGAATACTCAACTCCAATCCAGATAGAATCCTACCCCGAGGCCTTTTCCTACATAAACATCTTCACCAAGGACTATTCGGCGCAGGGGAAGCACAACATCACCATAATCCTGCAGGACCAGTTCAACTCCTCCTTTTCCCAGCGCTTCGGAATAGTCAGCCGTTTCCTGACCATTGATGATTCCCTGGGGGAAGACAATTCAACCAACATCTCCGATTCTGACCTTTACCGGCCTTCGGCAAAACCTTCTGAAACAGGCTATGCGCCCCTGCTGCTCGGCCTTAGCCTCGCAGGGCTTGCGCTATTCATAATAATCTTTTTCAGGAAATGAATTTCAGCAGCCCGGGCAGTCCAACGGATGCACATCCTCATTCGGGAACGGATTCTCATTTACATCCGTTCCGTATATGTTCCCCTGATTATCTACCCAATAATATTTCGAGCCGCTGTCCACGATGTAATGCTGCCCTGTGTCCGGATTGTAAACATCCTCTATCCCAAGAATATGGTTGTCCCATTTTTGGTTTATTTCATCCATGCTCCTGCTCCTCACTTCGAAAGTGGACGAGATGGTCGCAGCGATGTCGCTTTGGCTCTGGCTAATGATTCCAGCGCGCTTCCTGATTTCCACCTGCTCGCGCGCAGCCCACTGCGGATTCACTTTGAACGAGCGCTCCATCTCAAGCACGTCCAGCTCGGTTTCATTGCGCAGTTCCGCAGGAGTGGTGTATCCCATGACGTTCGCATACCACACCCCGGTCCCTGACATTTCAACCAGCACTGTCCTGATGAGGAAAACAGCCTGCATGTCCGTTCCGCCATAATCAAATGATAGCTCAGCAGCCGATTGCTGCGTGATTGGCGCCACAACCGCTCCTGCAAGCTCCGGCCGTTCAATGATGCTCACATTGGTGGTTTGCACGTTGAGCGTCTTGAGCATCTCTCCTGCAAACTCGCTCGCATTCATATAGTGCTCCACCACCATGGGCTGTGTATAGCCCCCTGAAGAGCCGTAGAACGAGCCCTCAGTGAAACCCGCATAGGTGAGCAGCGCATTGGGCGTCGCATAGATGTATCCGAACGGGTCCTGGTAGAAGAATGCCTGCCCGTCCGGGGAGCTTGCCCCGAAGGAAACCCCGGCATCAATATACGGCCTTATTATTCCCGAACCATTGGTGACAGTCCAGTTGATGGGCACTGCAAGGCTGAACGCGCCCTCTTTAGGGTCCGTGAACGTGTAAAATTTTTCCTCGACCGCATATATTTTATAATTGGCCACAGGCGGGGCGATGGAGTTATTCTGGCTCAGGTTGCCGAATAGCGAGTTGTTAGCCGGAACCAGCGTTATATTCGGATAATTCGCAAGAAAAGGGTTCTGCACATTTCCCTGGTTGATGCATCCGAACATCGCTAGAAGCGCCGCGAGCAAAACAACCTGAAGAGTTCTACCCATGCTCCTTCCTAATCCAGCAACTCTTATAATTATTCTTTATCCGGGGCTAGCCGGAGTAGGAGGCCAGGAAGGCTCGCAACCTTTGTTTTCATCCATGAAACCACCCTACTAATTATCCGCTTTCTGGTTAATACGCATTTCTCCCAGTAGATGAAATACGAGGTTTTAGGCATCGTGCTAAACGGCGTATCCGAAAGGGAATGATTAAACAATAGATCTTTGCGCACATAAATAGCTCCGCGCTTTCTCATAGAAGGAAATCATTTTTTATTTTGTACTGGGTTTGTTATATATGTTACCAAAAGAATCCCATTTTCATCTGCAAGAATAGCAAAGTAAGGTCGGTTAAATACAACAGACTCAACCATACCCCTAGGAAGACCTGCCGAAGCACCGCTGGCTTCCGTCCCTTTCTCATCGATCTTTAAATTGTTTATAGATAAGAAATCAACGTCGCTCATTATTTTGCCAGATTTTCCTGGATATAGATATTCAATAGCTGCTTTTAGTTGCTCTTTGCCTGGCTTATATGATATATCAAGTTTTGGTATACTTAAGTGGACAAAGTCACTTTTGATTGAAGTCACAATGCTAGCCCACTTGTCTTTTAGATAACTAAGCACCTCTTCTGCACTGGCTGTCTTTCCATTAAATTCGTTCTGGTTAGGGAGAACAAAATACATGGATTTTCCATCCTTGTAGTCTAATCTAACAATTTTAGCAACATCGGATACAAGGTAAAGGACAGGACGAGTATCATTCATGAATTGTGCATCAACAGATTTATTTTGGGCAGTGAGGAATTTTCCGGCTGCTGTTTTTAATACGTCGAACGGCTCGGCCCAGTCTCCTTTGAAAAAGCAAAAAGAAAATAAACCCGAAGCTGCACTAGAAGACAGGAAGTTTTTTACTGCGCCATTGGTTTTGCTTTCAATCGCTGCATTAGCATCTGCTGCGTTTTCATAAGTCGGCACTCCTGGAATCTGAGTTGGCAGATGAAATTGCCCAAAGCCATTTACAAATGCACCCTCCTCGATTGGGACTGGAGGTTTACCCTCACCGAAATATTTGACAATTTCTCCCAAGCCAGGCATGATTATAGGATTATCTGAGCTAGCCAAACTGGATAGTAATCCGAAACTTTCGCCAGGGTTCATGGCAACTGCAGCGGTCCTTGATGGTGTTTCATCAAATTTTTTACCAAAATCATACGTCGTTTGGTTCTTTGGGTCTGTAGCGGGGTGTACCTCGACATATCTCTTTGCTGGGTCAAAATAAAATGTCGCAACATCTGGTGGATCCCCTCCAGGTGGATAAAAAACAGTTATTTCTAGTGTATCCTTATCAACGCTTTTGAGCAACAGTTGTTTTATGCATTTTTCGTTCGGAGTCTTAGCGGAGGTATTGTACAAGGCGATGGGGGAAGCACCCGTCAATGCTTCGAAGCTACCTGGTTTTGGTGGTACGCTAAATGCTAAATAGTCCCCTTGTTTAGCGGAGATGCCGTACCAAACTCCAGCAGTGCTATGTCCAAGTTTAGCAAGAGCTTCGTTCAATTGTGCATTTGCTTGTTGTCGTCTTACTTCTGGCGCAAGATTTATATCAAACTCGACAACAAGCTGGGTTAATTGTGTTGTCGTTTGAGCATTCTTTTGAGTTCGCCCCATAGGTTCACCTTTATACACTAGTAATACTCATTTCCCCCCACTTCTTTTAATTTTATTGTTTTTCGGGAATCGTGAAACACCCACGACTGAAGTAGTACCTTGACTTAGAATAAGAATGAGCTTCCCGCTCGCTAGACTAAACTTTGAACTATTATCAAATTTTTGTAAGGGAGCATTCAGCTATAGGCTGCACGCCTGCTGAAAAAGCAGGCGTGATGAGCTACTTCAGCTCGATAAAGACTGAGAAGCAGCGACGGTTATTCCTTATCGAGCGAGCAAGTTCTTTTTTGCTGTTTTTCGTTTTCGAGATATATCAACCGTAATTCGAACAAGAGTCCAGAGCCTACAAAGTGCAAAGCTTTATAATGGTAAATTGTGTTCTTTTTTTGGTGATTGAATGCCAGCTCAAACAAATCAAATCGCTCGACCGGTTGTTCCTGAAGAAACGCCTCGTTCTAAAGTTGTTATTCGTCCCGAAGTTATAAAGGTGGACTTACCAGAGACCCCAAGCGATTATACAGTTCACTCTCCAGGCCTTCGTACGATACTCAATGATTTATATGGAGAGAAATTTGCCCCAGAAGATAAAGACATCTCTTTGTCTAGCGGTAGTGCATCGCTAAAAGACGGAAAATTAGATCTTCAAAAGCGCACTTTGGACGGAACTCTCGTTCTTAATTTTACGGTCAATAAAGATGGCAAAAAAATCCAAAAAACCATATTCGTTCCAGTCAAAGACATGCCGGTTAAGATATCTGAAGCTGGATTAACCTCTACAAACCCCGAGATTGTTCTTACTTTAGATCCTCCACGCGTGTATAAAGGGTGGGTCCGCGGTGGTGTCGACTTCCAACCAGATTATGTCCTGGTTGACGGCAAGAAAGTCACGAACTTCGACCGTGATTTGTTTAGCTCATTTATTGCAGGTCCTGTTTCAGCAAGACTTTTCGACCGCAATAAAGTAAATCCGCAGGAATACAAGGTAATAGTTCCGATAGAGCTGCCGGTTGATAAATCGACCGTGCCAGCGACTCTTAAAAATAGATAAAGACCGTCGCTAAGATTTGTTTAGATTTTGCTGGCGCATGTTTGGAAGTGTGATTATATGGCTGGACCTGAATATAAAGGAGATGTTGCACGCCAGAATGCGGAATATTTCAAAACACAGTTAGACACTGTTTTTAAAAACCTTGGTGTTGCCGCTTCTGTGACTATTGCGGAACAGAGTACGACCCGTGGGGGTATGAACACCCGCGGCCAATTTACGGAGATGACAGCATATGCAGTTAAAATCGCATTTCCCGGGACTAAAGCAAATCTTCCTGGAATTGGGGATCTTGCACTGAAGACAGTTGGCTTTGTAACCGAGACAACACCTACAGTAACGGTGGATAAGGGCAAGGGAGAAGTTACAATCGACTATGGCAGCAATTCCTTTTA
>JAQTMJ010000021.1:0-6710 GCA_028714395.1 Candidatus Iainarchaeum sp.
CCTTCGCATTGCGTTCCTCTATTTTCTTTACTCTTTCTTCCAGTGAAGCCATAACTACTGCCTCGCTCCAAGCCGTTCAATCATTTTGCACGCCATACACAATCCCCTTGATGAAGGTTCCCCGCATCCGGAGCATTTTAATATTTCGGATTTTTCCCCTTCCTTTTCCATCAGCTTCTCCATCCAGATAAAACTATTCAATATCCTGATTTTCGTCCCTGGATATTTCTCCTCTGTTTCGTTCAGCTGTCCCTTCACGTGCTGCCTGAAAGATTGGTAAGCGTAGGGGCATTCAGAATAGGTTATGCGTATCCCTTTGAGCATCGCGTAGGCTGCTATCTCTTTCTCCGGCGCCCGCATGAGCGGCCTTATCCTGGGCACAAAAGCATCGTCTTCTGAAATAGGCTCAAGGAACCTTGCCAGCCTCGCAGGCTCGTTCCTCATAATGTTCATGAGCACGGTTTGCGCCACATCATCCAGGTTATGGCCTATGGCGATTTTGGAAGCGCGTTCCTTTCTCGCGCCCTTGTTCAGCAAATACCTCCTGAAAACCCCGCACCAGCTGCACGCACTTCCTTCCTTCTTCATAATTTCGTCTAGCGAAAAACCCACGCCTTTCCTGAACGAAAGCACCCTGAGTGGAACTTTCAGTTTTTTGCATTCCCGCTTCGCAACTGCAAGTGTTCTGCTCCTGTAACCTGCAATTCCTTCATCAATGGTAATGGCTACAATCTCAAATGGCAGCCTTTTCCTGAGTTTTGCAAGCAAATGCAGCAAGACCATGCTGTCCTTGCCTCCGGAAACCCCGACTGCGACTCGCTCGCGCGGCTTTATCATACGGAATTCGCGCACCGTGTCCAGAAAGCGCTTTTCGAAATATTTCACAAAGCAGCCTGCGCACAGGTGCCTCGCTGCATAGGCCAGGTTTATCACAGCCGGCTTTCCGCACGCCGAGCAAGCAGGTTTTTTCAATTCACCCACCGAAAACTACCTTTATTACCTCAATTTTACTCCTTGGCCCTACTTCCATATCTTCGGGCACGAGTTTCCCATCCACTTTCACGAGCACTTCCTCGCGCGCAAGCTTCATTTTTTTGAGCAAACTGCCTACGCTTCCCTTTGCGAAATCCACTTTTTTCTCCTCGTTGTTCAATAGCACCTTCATAAAAGTCTTAGGCGACCATATATTTATATACATCAAACCCGAAGGAAAAAAGGAACGGTTTTTCAAGTTGATTTTATGAACGAAAGCGACCTTCTCCCGTGGACGGAAAAGTACAGGCCCAGGAAGCTTGAAGAGGTCACCGGACAGGTAGAAATAATAAGGACGCTCAGGGCTTTCGTTAAAGCCAGGAACATGCCCAACATGCTTTTCGCAGGCCCCCCTGGGGTTGGAAAAACCACGGCTTCCATAGCCCTAGCGCATGAACTGTATGGGGAAAACATAAGGGGAAACTTTTTAGAGTTGAATGCGTCGGATGAACGCGGAATAGACGTGGTGCGCGGGAAAATAAAGGATTTCGCGCGCAGCGTTTCCATGGGAAAGGCGGATTTCAAGCTCATATTCCTTGATGAGGCAGACGCGCTCACTCCGGATGCCCAGCACGCCCTGCGCAGGACCATGGAGCTCCACTCGGGCATTACGCGCTTCATACTGAGCTGCAATTACTCCTCGAAAATAATCGAGCCCATCCAGAGCAGGACCGCAATATTCAGGTTCCTGAAGCTGAACGAGACTGACATGAAGAAAACCCTGGAGTCCATAGCGAAATCCGAAGGGCTCAAAGTAGATGAAGAGGCCTACGAGGCGTTCTACTACATTTCCGAGGGCGATATGCGCAAGTCCATAAACACCATGCAGGGCGCGGCAATCCATTCCAAGCACCTCACCAAGGAGATGGTTTTCAAAATATCCTCAAGGGCAGAGCCAAAGGAGGTGCTGGAGATGATGGAGCTCTCGCTCTCAGGGAAATTCCTGGACGCAAGAAAAAAACTGGATTCGCTCATAATCAATTACGGGCTTTCAGGGGAGGACATACTTCTGCAGATGTACCGCGAGATAGACTCGCTCAAGATAGACGAGAAGAAAAAGGTCCAGCTCGTGGACCGCATAGGAGAGTACAATTTCCGTTTGGTGGAAGGAGCCAATGAGCGGATACAGATAGAGGCGCTCCTGGCCCAGCTCATGCTCGTTGGGAAATAATCTTCGCTTTTTTCCAGAGAATCTCGAAATTTTTCCTGTAGCTGTCGGCCACTGTCCAGTCCTTGATGAATATCCCGTAGGGGTTCTCGCTGAAAATCACTATTGCAACGCAATCCCCTATGATGATGGTTTCGCTCAATTGTTCGAATTCCTGCGAAAGGAACCTGATGCTGGACAAAGGCCTGCGGTTCAGCGCCTTTCCGAACTCCACTATGCTTTCGTCGAAAACCTGGCGTGCCCTGATGCCCAGCTTTATCCTTTTCGTATGCAGCCGTTTCCACCACTCCTCACCCATGGCGTCATAGGTCACTCTTTTGCCCCCGCCGAAGGTAAGATACTCCCTGCCGCCGGAATTCAAAAGGCGATTATAAATCTCATTGATTCCACGGTTTCCCCTATACACCGTAGCTTCGGTTTCGGACCTTGAAGCGAGCTGCTTGCGCTTCAGCTCAGGCAGGATTTCCTCAAACTGCCTTTTTTTGTCCTCTATGAATTCGTAAAAATGGTTCGGGTCAGTGGCTTGATAGACTTTTCGCCTGCCTTCCATGATGAAACTTACAAGCCCCTTTTCTATCAGGCTGTTGAGCGCGCGATGAACAGTGGAATTCTGCAGGCCCGAACGCCTTAGGACTGCACTCGCGCCTGAGCTGCCCACTTCCAGCAGGGCGACGTACACGCTTATCTCTACCTTGGTCAGTCCGAGGTCTTCAAGTATCCTGGAATTCATATGCTCCCAATTTGGAGCATAAATGTTTAAATAATTACCCATTTCCTAACACATAAAACTAGAAACCAATACAAAAGGTGGTTGCATGGGTGGAAGCATCGTTTATTCATTCCTCTCTTCCCGCAAGGGAGCCGGAGCCTTATACGTCAACGTAACGAATAACTGCACCAATTCCTGCAGGTTTTGCGGCAGGGAAGCTGCAATTGAGGGAAAACGGAACATATACGAAGAAAAGGCAGGTGTGCCCCTGGTTTTGGGCAAGAGGCCAGAAGTGGAAGACATAATCCGCGAAGTTGAGGCAAAAAGGAAAAAGCCGTTCCTTGGATTTTTCGGCGGCACGAAAGAAATCGCTTTTGTCGGCCTGGGCGAGCCGTTGCTTGAGTTTGGCTTGGTTTGCAATGCGATTCACGCCCTGCGATACCATGGCTACCGGGGAAGGATAAGGATAGACACGAATGGGCAAGTGGGATGGCCCATATTGTTTGGATGCCATGAAGTATATTGGCCAAACCCCGCTCACGATCTAAAACTGGCAGGCCTTACCGACATCGTGGTTTCCCTCAATGCCACCAGTGCTGAAGAGTACGCCAAACTCTGCAGGCCGCAATTCGAAACTGCATCAGAAACCGCATTCGAGATTGCGTGCAAGTTCATAAGGAACTGCATAAGTGAAGGAATCAGGACATCGGTCAGTTTCGTGGTGGGATTTGACGATGGGGAAGTCAGGACGCAGCGCGCATGCGATTACATAAAATGGGCCACATCCTGTTTCGGAATCCAATCGAAAAGAGTGATAATAGGCCAATATGTCAAACCCATCCTTGAAGGATAAGTCATATCGCTGGCCTAGCGCCCACGGTTTTCCCGAATGAAATAGGCTCGAACGGCGTTCCTTCGGTTTTTTTCTCTATTTCCGAGAGCAGCCCCTCAAATGCCATCTCTTTTTTCTCTCCGCTTTCGCGCATGCTCACCGCAATTTTTCCGGATTCCATTTCCTTGTCCCCGATTACCGCGACATAGGGGCACCATTCCATCTCGGCGTTGCGGATTTTCTTCCCCAGCGTTTCCCCGCTGTCATCAACATCCACGCGCACTCTTCGCCCAGCAGCCTTCTCTTGCAGTTCAAGCGCAAAAGATAAATGCTTCTCTCCTATGGGCACTAGGCGCACCTGAGTGGGCGCAAGCCAGAGCGGGTAGTTGGCTTTTTTGCCCTGCTTCATGCGCATCGCTTCCTTCTCAAGCAATGCGTAAACCACTCGCTCTAAGCTCCCGCTCAGCGAAGCGTGCAATATTAGCGGCCTCTGCTTCTGCCCTTTCTCATCCACAAAGCTTATATCATAAGTCTCGGCGTTCTCAACATCTATCTGCACCGTTGATAAAGCGCTGGCTTTGTCCATGGCATCCACGAAGTTGAACTCGAACTTGGTGATGAAGTACGCGTATCTTTCCTGGAACAACTCCAGCAATACAGGTTTACCGACTTTCTTCACCATCCCCATGTACCAATCCTTGTTCTCGTTGAAGAAATCAGTCTGCGCCCTGAACCCGATTTCAAGCTCATCAAGCCCGAGCCCCTCGTTCCACTTGAGGCTGGCTTCAAGCTGATTTTCGAATTCCTTTTTCGCTTGTTCAATGCTCACGGCCATGGTGTGCATATCGGGCATGGTGAGCGCCCGCACCCTCTTCAATCCCGCGAGCTCGCCGGCCTGCTCCCTCCTGAAGCTATAGCGCGTAAGCTCGTACATCTTGAGCGGTAGCTGCTTGTAGCTCATCACCATATCATGGCTTATGAGGAACTGCCCGAAGCACGCGGCAAATCTCAGAAACAATTTTTTATCATCTGAAAGCACCACGTACTGCCTTGCGGGGAACCTGTTCAGGTATTTCTTGAGCGAGGGGTGCTCGTAATCATACATTATGGGTGTTTCAACTTCCATCGCCCCGTATCCCACGCAGTAGTCGCTTATCGCCCTCTCGAGCAGTTTCTTTATGAGCCTTCCCTTGGGCAGCCACCTGAAGTTCCCAGGGTCGCTTCCCGGCTCGTAGTTCACGAGCGAATGCTCCTTCATCAGCTTTATGTGCGGCGGCTCCTTGTCGTAGGCCCTCACTTTCTTCGTCTCGTAGGTCGCGAACTTCTCGAGCAATCCATGCCCCTTATAATCAAACCCATCCACTTCGTGCAGTTTCCCGTCCAAGTCCAGGATGGAGAATTTGCTTTTCATTTTTTCCTCGGCTTTCAGGGAAGCAGAAACAACGACCTCACTTTTGATGTCTATAGAAATCTCTTTTTTGCCGTCCGCATCCGTTCTTATCTTCACATCATCGCTTCTTAGTTCCCTGGAAAGCTCGCTGAGTGGGTGGCCCTTGCACTTCAGCGTATAGCCTTTATACCATCCGAAAGGAGAGCTTTCAACCTGGTAGCCAGAGACTTTGAGCAGCTCCACGATTTTCCTTATCGCTGCCAACGCCACCCTTGGCGAAGAAGGTTTGGAAGTGAGGTGCACCAGCGGGTAAATCAGTACATTATTCGTTTTCACCTGCTTCGCGACCTTCTCAATCTCCGCTGCGGTGGCTTTCGCAACCGCTGCGACATCCTCGTCGCCCTGTTCCACGGACGTGAACACCACGAGCACTTCCTCATACCGCTTCTTCTCCAGCTTCACGTCCTCTGCGTCCTTTATGGCTTTCTGCTTGGGCTCCACCTCTATGTAATCCGCGTGTACCGTCATTATCCTCATTTTTTCACCCCTTATGCTCTTCAAAATGGGGAACTTTTGGTCGAAGCGTCGACCAAATGGTCCTCATTCAATCAACCTCGAATTTTTCGGTTTTAGTCTTTTTTGAGAATTTTATAAAAATAATTTTTTCTGGTTCGGGTCCGGAATCCACCCGCCAAGCGGATTCCAGAGATAAAATTAGCAGGTAGTAGTATTGCCAGTGCTTCCAATGCTGCCGAACGAACCGGTGTACATAAATTTACTATGGGAAATAAGGTTTTTAAGCGGTTCGCCGAAGTTCCTCCATGATGCGTTTCGGCCCTGCGGGCATTCCCATACAATGCGAAGGAGGCACGGCAGAGGGCATAGAGTGCTGCAAGCAGCTCGGCCTGGGAGCAATGGAAATGGAATTCGTGCGCGGGGTGAAGATGGGCGACGAGGCTGCGAAGCAGGCAGGCAAAAAAGCCAAGGAGCTGGATATCAAAATCTCATCCCACGCGCCCTATTACGTCAATCTGTGCACCTCGGACCGCGTGAAAGCCGAGGGAAGCAAAAGGCACATCTTCCTCGCAGCCAAAGCCACATTTCTCGCAAACGGCTGGATAACCGTTTTCCATCCGGGCTTTTACCAGAAGCTGGGCAAGGAGGAGGCTTTTCAGGCAGCGAAAAAGCGCCTTTTAGAGATAAAGGAGAAAATGGATGCAGAAAAGATAAAATGCATATTGGGCGCGGAAACCGTGGGGAAGAAAAGCGCGTTCGGAGGCTTTGACGAGAACATAAGGCTCGCCAAGGAGCTGGATTTCGTTGAGCCGGTTTTGGATTTCTCGCACCTGCACGCAAGGCGCGATTTCCTGATAAAAGGGGAGGAAGAATACCGGAAAATCTTTTCAATGATGGAAAAGGAAGTCGGGGATTACGTGAATCATTTCCACTCCCATTTCTCTGAGATAAACTACAGCGAGAAAGGCGAGCTGAACCACATTCCCTTGGACTCGAACAGCGAGACCCCGTTCAGGCCCCTGATGAAAGTGATTGCTGAAAACGGCTACTCGGGCACCATAAT
>JAQTMJ010000021.1:6720-8455 GCA_028714395.1 Candidatus Iainarchaeum sp.
AAATAGAGTTGGATGCACTTCTAATGCAGAAAGAATATGGGAAATTTGTAATTAAAAAATAATGAAAATCAGCCGGTTTTGAACTTCTTCCTGGAATCCATCTTGGTCCAGCAGTCCTTGCATATGAAAAGCTTCTTGGTTTTGCTCTTCCTCCTGGCGCTCTTCTTGCAGGACTCGCACACAAGCCTGTTGCAGTAATTGCACCGGTCCGCCTTGGGGACCATCTTCTTGCATCTTTCACATGTCTGAAGCATCATAAGCACCTTTGAATAAGGAATAAAAAATGGGAGGAACGGTTTTTAATTCTATTTATGGTTCCAAACGCCTGCCTCGGCGGACCCGGAACTGCCTATATGCGCGGCAGAGTGAGGCCCATGCCCGCCAGAATGAAGCCGAAGAACAGCACAACCAGCACGGCCACCACCACAGCTACGAGAACAGGTATAACTATTATCGCCACTATCGCCCTGAGAAGGGTTATGTTGTGGACTCTCTTCGCACCAAGTATGATGTTAACGAGACCGGCCAATCCGAATATCCAGCCGACGCATGGGATCCAGCTGAGCAACAGGCTCGGCGTGGACCCATAAATCATGAGCTGGACTGTCTTTAGGAAGTCCGCCTTCCCTCCGACCAGTTTGAGCAATATGTGAACTATTCCGAACCCGATGTAGCTCAGCGGCACGCTCAAAAGACGGACCACAATGCCTATGGCAATCGACACCGCATACACTCCTCCAAGTATCGGCAGCTCGGCAAGCCCTGCGCCTGTGCTGCTGGTCAAGGCGTTCATTCCGAAGCCCAAAACCTGCAAAGCGATGTATATCGGGAGCGTTATCAAAACAGCTGCAAGCAGGTAAATGAATGAGTCTCCATACCCACTATCCTTGGTGAGTGCATCGAACCGCTCCTCAGGTATGAGAAGTATGTTTTCCTTCATTTTCGTAATCAGCGCTCCAATGTCCATCCTATCACCGTGCTAATCAATCGGGAATAAAGTTAAAAATCAGTCTTTTTTGGCCCTGAGCTTCACCTTCCTTCCGTCTATATCAAAAGTTTTGGCTTTCTCCTCGTCCAGGGTGGAATAGGACACGCTTTTCGCGTTGGTCTCTTTTGCCAAAGCGTCCTGGTATTTCCTCACAATAACTTCAATCTCCTTTTCCGCGTCCACTTCAAGCGCTATCTTGTCCTTCTCCACGAGCGCAAGCTCCTTCCTGAGCTGCTGCACCCTCCTCTTCACATCGTTGTAAATCCCTTCCTCGTAAAGCTCCTGCTCCAGTTTTTTGCTCACGAACACCTTGCCTCCTTCGAATTCCTGCCCCTCGTAATCGCCTTCAGGGTCCTTCTCGACCGCAATGGCTTCCTTCGCGTTGAGCATCCTTTTCAGCACTTCGGAAAGCTCCTCCACCGCGGACTTGACTTCGTTTGAAGGGGTTTTCACGCGCACTTCCCGCACAGGCCAGCGCAATTTTATCCCAGTGCGTTGCCTTGCCTCCAGTGCGCAGGTTATTATCTGGGACGCGAAAGCCATGCGCTTTTCCAGCGCGGTGTTTATCTCGGTCTCCCTTGGCATCCTGAGCTCCACCAATGAGATGCTTTCCGCCTCCTCGTACTTCCTGAAAAAGCGCTGGTAGGTCTGTTCGCCTATGAACGGCGAGACCGGGGCGAACATCCCAAGCGCAGTAAATACCGAGGTGTATATGGCGTAGAGCGCGCCTTCAGGATTCTCGCCCTT
>JAQTMJ010000022.1:0-4622 GCA_028714395.1 Candidatus Iainarchaeum sp.
CTTCGGTTCCTTCGGCGATTTCCTTGATGCTTACGCCCTTGTCCAGGGGCATTTTTTTGGTATGTATCTTGAGTATCTCCAATCTGGAGCTCATGTCCGGTATCGGGGTTTCTATTATCTTGTCGAAGCGCCCTGCGCGCAGCAGCGCCGGGTCAAGTATGTCAGGCCGATTCGTTGCCCCGATCACTACCACGTTTTTTAGCGAACGGAGCCCGTCCATTTCCACCAGAAGGCCGTTTATCACGTCTTCGTGTATTACCGATGGATTCGTGGCTGACCTGGCTCTTGCGATGTTGTCTATTTCGTCAATGAAAATCACGCTCGGGGCCGCGGTGCGGGCGCGCCTGAACAGCTCTTTGGTAAGCTTGGCCGACTGGCCTATGTTCTGATGGAGCAGGTCCGAGCCTTTAACGGCTATGAAATTGGCCTCGCTCGCGGTGGCAGCGGCTTTCGCAAGGAGCGTTTTGCCGGTTCCAGGCGGACCGTAGAGAAGTATTCCCTTTATGGGCCTTATCCCCATCTGCTCGAACATCTCTGGTTTTTTCAGAGGGAGCTCAACTGCCTCGGTTATTTCCAGTTTGACAGAAGCCAAACCACCGACCTCGTCCCAGCGCACGTTGGGCTTTTCCACGTATATCTCGCGCAGGGCGCTCGGCTGTATCTCCCTCAGCGCGCTGAAGAAATCCTCCTGGGTTACCGCTATCTTGTCAAGAATCTCAGGAGGGATGAATTCATCCTCAATGTTTATTTCAGGGAGTATGCGCCTGAGCGATTTCAGTGCGGCTTCCTTGGCCAGGAGGTTGAGGTCAGCTCCGGTATAGCCGTGCGTAATCGCGGCAAGCTCGTTTATCTTCACATCTATGTCCAGGGGCATGCTCCGCGTGTGTATCTGGAGTATCTCCTTTCTTCCCCGCCTGTCCGGTACCCCCAGTTCTATCTCCCGGTCGAATCTGCCGGGCCTCCGCAGGGCTTCGTCCAGCACATCGGGACGGTTGGTGGCCGCTATTACTATTATCTGGCCCCGGGATTTCAATCCGTCCATGAGCGTGAGGAGCTGGGACACCACCCTCCTTTCCACCTCGCTGGTCGTTTCTGTCCTTTTCGGAGCTATGGCGTCTATCTCGTCTATGAATATTATGCTGGGCGCGTTCTCCTCGGCTTCATTGAATATCTTCCTTATCTTTTCCTCGCTCTGCCCGACCAGCGCTGCTATCACTTCCGGGCCGCCGATGTAGAAAAAGTTCGCGTCGCTTTCGTTCGCGACCGCTTTAGCGAGCAGCGTTTTTCCGGTTCCCGGGGCGCCGTAGAGGAGCACTCCTTTCGGGGGCTCTATCCCCAGGCGCTCGAAAAGCTCCGGGTGCCTGAGCGGAAGCTCCACTATCTCGCGCACTTTCTGTATGGTGTTCTGCATCCCGCCTATGTCGTCGTAAGTAACGGTGGGAACGTTCTCGAGCTCCTTAACTGGCTCGTTCTTCACAATCACTTCCGTGTCCTCGGTGACCACAACCGGCGCCTGGGGCAAAACCTGGGAAACAATCAACGGGATGGCAGTGCCGAAAACGCCTACCGGAAGTATGTTGCCCTTCACGAGCCCCTTGCCTATCACCTTGCGCTTCACGTATTGTTCAAAACCAGGGCTGTAGCGCATCGCCTCCTTGGGGGAAAGCACTATGCGCTTGGCTTCCTTCACTTCAATGCGCTCGAGCTTCACCTTGTCCCCCAAACCAACTCCTGTGTTCTGCCTCACTATGCCGTCCATGCGCACCAGATCCAGCCCTTCGTCCTCAGGGTGGCTCTGCCACACAATCGCGATTGTTGATTTCTTGCCGCTCAATTTTACGAAATCCCCTGTCGCGAGGTTGAGGTCTTTTTTTGCCTTGGAGTCTATGCGCACTATGCCGCGCCCTATGTCGTTCTGCAGGGCTTCGGAAACCTTCAGGAGCATGTGTTTGCCATCCATTTCAACATCACCGTTTTTTCCATTTCATGAATTTTATAAACAACAATGTATTTGCTCAGTCCTGGATAAAAAGGGTTTCGTCTATGCGCTCGGCCATTTGTTTTATAAGGCGCATGCGCCTGAGCACATCAGCTTCCATTTCCTCCACGGTTTTTTCCAGGGTTCCGCCGCGCAGGTAATAGACGCGGCCGCGGCGCACTATCAGGCCGGCGCGCATGAACGTGTTCATGTGATAAACCACCGCGGCCTGGGTGACGCTGCTTTTCCGCTTTATCTCTATTGTTTTGACTCCTTCGCCCTTCCTGCTCGCGTCCAGCAGATGGAGGAAAATGTCAAAGGCGAGCTTGTCCTTGCTCGGGTCCAAATCAAGGCACCGGCACACCCACACGAGCTCGGACTTCACGTCCTTGGAATTGGGCCTGGCCAGGCCCACGAGCGTGATTCTCTGCACTGCGCGGTCTGTCATAATAGCATTAGAAAAGATATATTTAAAAAGATTTGTTAAAATAATAAGATAATTGTTAAAAATACCACATGGTGCTATTTATGGCAGAGAAATTCCCGAAAAAAGAGGAGAAGAAAATTGCAGAGGGAGTGAAGGAGATAGGGCACGTGCAGGAAAAAGAGATTGGGCATGATGAGCCCGTGGAAATTAGTGAAGAGAAGAAAGTGGAGATTGAGAGTGCGAAGAAAGCTGAAATTGAGATGGAAAAAAAGCCCGGGCTTCCCGAGGAAAGCGGCAAGGAGCTTGAGCAGGACCTGATAAGATTGCAGGCTGAGTTCGAGAATTACAGGAAAAGGACGCAGAAGGAAATGAATGAGAGGAAGGAGCTTGGAAAAATGGAATTGGCGAAATCCCTGCTGGGCGTGGTGGATGAGTTCGAGAATGCGCTCAAGCACCTGGACGGGGAAGGGAAAGCCGGAATGGAAATGGTGCTTGCGAACATGCGAAAGGTGCTTGAGAAGGAAGGGGTGCGCGAGATGAAGTGCGATGGGCAGATGTACGACCCGTACAAGCACGAGGTAATCGCGCAGCAGGAGAGCGAAAAGGAAAGCGGAGTTGTGCTCCAAGTTGCGAGGAAAGGATATTTGTTCGGGGACAAGGTATTGAGGCACGCACAGGTAATTGTTGCGAAAAGGGATGCGGAAGATGATAGAGAACAACATGTACTTGTTGCGAAATTACTCAAAGAAGCCGAATGGTTTATCGAAAAGGCAGATATGCCGCATGCGGAGAACCGAGTTGAATTAGCAAAAAATGCAGCTAATCAAATAAAAAACGAAACACGTCGTAAGCATGCGTTCGAGAACTTAGAAGAAACTAGAAAGCACATGGAGAAAAAGAAGGCAGATATAACAAAAAGTGCGTGAAACACATGCCAGAATACTTAGGCTTTGATAGATTGGCTCTTGAACTAGAGAATAAGCCACTCGAACTTTTTTGCTTTAAACAACTTTATCTGCTTCGAGTTCGAGGTTTAAAGCAAAAAATTGGTGTCGACTCTTCTACAGAAGAAGATATATTCAATAAAATCTGGCACGAAACCAACAAAAATAAAATGATTGCTGATAATATTGAATCTGATTTCCTCAACATCGCACTATCGACCGGAAAATGGGACTGTGATAATATGTCTCTTTTGATTTTTGATGTGCTAAATGACTTAGGTTTAAAACCACGCATTGTTTTAGGTCAAGGGCATGTGTACGTCTGTAGTGGGTCGAGATATTATGAAACCACTAACGGTTATCATGATTCTTCTAGACTTTTATATAATAAAAATAAAAACATAGTTTATTATGAGGGCTCGGATAGAGAAGCAATCAAGGCCATAACTCATAAGATGTTAGCAGAGCACAACAAAGATATCAACAGGGAACTAGCATTATACCATATCTCTAAAGCCATAACCTTAATTCCAGAATATGCTACCGCGTTTTTTTTGAGGGGTTTGTTATATGAGTGTTTAGGGAAATTAGATGAAGGTACTGCTGATATTGAAAAAGCGAAAACAATCGACCCATCCTATGAAGAGGCTCAAAAAACGGTTTCTTTGGATGAAGAATTGCGAAAACTACTGAAAGGTGATTTGAATGGCTAACGAAAAAATTTTAGGAATAGATTTGGGGACCAGTAACTCTGCTGCTGCGGTTTTGGAAGGAGGGAGGCCAGTCATAGTGCCGAGCGCGGAAGGGGCTTCGCTTTACGGGAAAGCTTTTCCGAGTTATGTTTCCATAAATGCGGACGGAACCAGGATTGTGGGCGAGCCCGCGAAAAGGCAGGCCGTGGCTAATCCGCAGGGAACTGTGAGCGCGTTCAAGAGGAAGATGGGCACTGATTACAAATACGAAATCCACGGAAAGAAGTACAGCCCCCAGGAGCTTTCTGCAATGCTGCTCCAAAAGATAAAGACTGATGCAGAGGCGTTTTTGGGCCAGCCAGTTAAGAAAGCCGTGATTACTGTTCCTGCATATTTTGACGATAACCAGAGGCAGGCCACCAAGGACGCAGGAGAGATTGCAGGGCTGGAGGTGGTGCGGCTGGTGAACGAGCCTACTGCGGCGTGCCTTGCCTACGGGCTGGACAAGAGCGGAAAGGAAATGAAAGTGATGGTGTTTGACTTGGGCGGGGGAACACTGGACGTAACGATAATGGAGTTCG
>JAQTMJ010000022.1:4632-8327 GCA_028714395.1 Candidatus Iainarchaeum sp.
CCAGCGGGGACACCCAGCTCGGAGGAACTGACATGGACAACATACTGGTGGATTATTTGGTTGACCAGTTCAGGAAGGAGAGCGGAATTGATGTGAGAAAAGAGGGGCAGGCGATGCAGAGGCTGAAGGAGGCTGCGGAAAAGGCGAAAATTGAATTATCAACAACTTTGCAGAGCGAAATAAGCCTGCCGTTCCTTGCTTCGGATGCAAAGGGACCGAAGCACTTTTCGCACACGCTCAGCAGGGCGAAGCTCGAGGAGCTCATAAGGCCTGTGATAGAGAGGTGCTCCAAGCCCGTGGAGCAGGCGCTCAGGGATGCGAAGCTGAGCCCTGCGGACATACATAAGGTTATTCTCGTAGGCGGGCCCACAAGGATGCCCATGGTGCAGAAGTTCGTGGAAGGGCTTGTGGGCGGGAAAGTGGAGCGCGGAGTGGACCCCATGGAATGCGTTGCAGTAGGTGCAGCGGTGCAGGCAGGGGTGCTTGCAGGCGAAGTGAAGGATATTCTTCTCCTAGATGTGACTCCGCTCTCGCTTGGAATAGAAACTTTCGGAGGGGTGTTCACCAGGCTCATAGACAGGAACACCACCATCCCGGTGAAGAAGAGCCAGATTTTCTCCACTGCCGCGGACATGCAGACCTCTGTTGATATCCATGTGTTCCAGGGCGAGAGGCCCATGGCCAGGGATAATATAGAACTGGGGAAATTCGGGCTTGTGGGAATCGCGCCTGCGCCCAGGGGGGTGCCGCAGATAGAGGTTGCTTTTGATATAGATGCGAACGGGATTATGCACGTGTCCGCGAAGGACCTCGGGACAGGGAAGGAGCAGAAAATGAAGATTGTCGCGCCGCACAAGATGAGCAAGGATGAAATAGATAAGAAAATGCGGGAGGCGGAGGAGCACGCGGAGGAGGACAAGAAGACCAAGGAGCTTGTGGACGCGAAGAACGAGCTGGAGTCCATGATATACACTGGCGAGAAGACGCTCTCGGATTTCAAGGACAAAATCAAAGAGGAGCAGAAGAAGAAAATCGAGGACGCTTCCAAAGCTGCGAAGGAGGCGCTTGCGTCCAACGATTTGGCGAAGATAAGGCAGGAGATGGAGAATCTCAAGCGAGTGCTCCAGGAAGTGGGGACGGACATATACGGGCAGGGCCAAGGAGGCCAGGGTGAACAGGGGCCTAAAGATGGAGGGCCTGAGTTCGGCGGGAGCTACGGCCCTGGGGACGAAGGCAAAAAAGGCGATGATTACGTGGACGGAAAGTACGAGAAGAAGTGAATGGATGGGTAGATGGCAAAACGGGATTACTACGAAGTGCTCGGGGTTTCAAGAAGCGCCAGCAAGGAGGAGATAAAGAAAACCTACAGGGAGCTGGCGCTCAAATACCACCCGGACAGGAACAAGAGCACCGGGGCTGAGGAGAAATTCAAGGAGGTTTCCGAGGCCTATGCAGTGCTGTCCAACGATGAGAAGAGGGAGCAGTACGACCAACTGGGCCATGCGGGATTCGACCAGAGCTTCTCGCGCGAGGATATTTTCAGGAACGCGGATTTCTCGGATTTTGCGGATTTGTTCAGGCAGTTCGGGTTCGGATTTGAGAATTCGCCTTTTTTCTCATCTGGAAGGAGGCGGGGCAGGGCCCAGTACGGGGAGGATTTAGAAACCGAAGTGGAGGTAACGCTGGAGGAAGCTGCGCGAGGAACCAGGCGCGAGATAAGGCTGGGCAGGAGAGCGCTCTGCCCGAAGTGCTCGGGAAGCGGCGCTGAGCCCGGGTTCGGGTTCAGGACGTGCCAGAAGTGCAACGGGAGGGGCCAGGTGGTGCAGACGCAACGGCTGGGGCCCATGGCTTTCAGGAGCGTGAGCACCTGCAACGCGTGCGGAGGCGAGGGCAGGATTGTGGAGAAGCAGTGCAGGAACTGCGGTGGAAAAGGCACTGTGCAGAAGGAGGAGAAACTGGGCGTGGACATCCCTCCTGGAATAGATGATGGGATGAGGGTGCGGCTGGAGGGGCAGGGGGAGCAGGAGCGCGGAGGGAGCGGGGACCTTTACATCCATGTCCACGTGCTGCCGCACAAGATTTTCGAAAGAAGAGGGGATGACTTGTATACTGAGGTGCCTGTAAGCTTTGCGCAGGCGGCGCTCGGGACGCGCATTGATGTGCCCACCATAGGGGGAAAGGGCGCAAAACTAGATGTACCTTCAGGAACAGCGAGCCACACGGTTTTCAGAATGAGGGGGGAAGGGATGCCTGATGTGCGCAGCGGAAGGAGAGGGGATGAGCTGGTGCGCGTGGTCATCCAGGTGCCCAGGAAGGTTTCGCAGAAGCAGAAGGAGCTTTTGCAGCAGTTCGACGAACTGGGCAAAAAGGAGAGAGGATTCTTCGGAATTTGATTATTGTAACTATAGTTACAAACTATGCACATTTTTTAACTTATTCTGCCAAAGAATAGTGGTGATGTTTATGGCGACAACCGAAAAACAGCCCACGCAAAACCAGCAAGCAACATACGAAAGTGTTAACACTCATGAAGTCAGGAACATTAGGATAGTTTACGCTTATCTTAATCTTTCTTATGGAGACATGGGTATTTTGTTTTATGACTTGAAGAAACTCTTCGATCCAAATGAAAAGACAAAGCCGAATCCGGACGAAATATATAAACGCCTCCGCGCTTGCTTTATCAAATATAAGAATGTAGACATCACTAATATTGATAAAGATGCACTGAAAAAATTAGACCAACCTAGGGACCCTACTGGAATTCATGGAATCTCAGACGCAGATGCAATGGCAATAATATACTTATCTGACCCTTCTCACCCTGCTGACGGTGACCGTTTTAGAACCAATCCGAAGAACATACGCAACAAATTAAGCGCTGCACTATTAGAAAAAGGAATTGGGTTGATTAAAGAAGGGAAAGAAGGTGAGCGGAGAGTTTACGAAGAGGATACATACACAGAAGGAAGTTTCGGTGATGTTTGCAGAAAAGAAAAATGGGATGGAAACTGGGTTAACGCGCAATGGCGAAGAGATCATGAATTGTCTAAGCTAAAATTAAAGGCAGCTGTGCCCCAGATAAAAAATCCTGATTACGTAAATACAATTTTGGTGCATCAAAAAAATACTGAGGAAACGATCCAAAAAACGGGTGAAGAGCACCACAAATATGATGCTTAGGTTCTGACCGAAACTCCCATTATTTTCCCTTCTTTAATTTCTATGAACATTTCCTTTCCGATCAAATCACTCTTCTTCAGCTCCACGACGGTTTCCAGCTTTATGTCATCGGCAACTTTCACATTAAGCACTTTCAGCGCTTCTTCCCGCCCGAATTCGCGTCTTTCCCCGTTCAGGATTACGAATAGCTTGCCTTCCGCAACGCCGATATCCTCCACTTTCCCTCCAACCCCTGCTTTCTTCCTTTTCACCAGGAGGCGGGACGCTGAATTCATATGCAGCTCGCTGTTCTTCACCAGCGCGTTCTCTATCTTCACCTCTGCGCCGGGAAAAAGCCCTTTCCCTCTATCTATGTTGCCCCACATCACCACGCGGCAGCTGCTTTTCCCGTCCGAAATGGAAAACGAAAAGAATTTCCTCTTCTCCCCCTTGTGCTCGTATTCCCTGAAATCCCCGGCGTCTTCAACGTGGCCGCGCGCATTCACATTTATTCCCTCAAGCTCGTTGAGCGT
>JAQTMJ010000023.1 GCA_028714395.1 Candidatus Iainarchaeum sp.
TGAAATAAAAACTCCCAGACTAGGAAAACATTTAAACCGGTTGCAGCATATATTCATCTTGCCGGCAAAACATTTGTCAAACACTGTTTGGCTGATTCTGAATGCCGGCCAATGAAAGAAATCTAAGTAAGGTGAAATGAATGGATGAATACGGAGAAAGAAGGGGCGGCTTCAGAGGGGGCCGCGGAAGATTCGGCGGCAGCCAGAACAACTCCCCGAAGCCGGTCTCAGTGGGAGACGTAATTGACGTTACCATAGAGGCCACGGGAGCAAAGGGCGATGGAATCGCGAAGAAGGACGGCTTTGTGATATTCGTGAAAGGAGCAAGCCAGGGCCAGACCGTGAAGGTAAAGATAACCTCCATGGGCAGATCGTCCGCAAGCGCGGAAGTGGTCAGCGGAGAATCCGCCCCGGCCCAGCCTGAGCCCGAAGCGCCTGCTGAAGAAACAGAGGAAGGCGACGGCGAGGACCTTCAGCAGTAATTTTTTTCTTTTCTTTATCTTCTTTTTTAAGAGCTAGGAAATTTTCGCCAGGTCTATTTTATCCCCGCGTGAAGGCGCCACGGCATCGTATCCCATCCCCTTCAGTTCTTCTGCGAATTTTTCCGCCCGCGCCTCGTCCCCGTGTATGCAAACTATTTTCCCAGGATTAGTCTTCTTCACCATGTCGAACAGGTCCTTCCTGCCCGCATGGGCAGAAAAGTCCATGTACTCAACAGGCAGTTCCACTTCCAGCATGTTCCCCTCCACCCTGAGTTGCCCCTTGTTCTGCAGGAGCCAGCCGTTGGTTCCCTCGACGCAGTAGCCCGTGAATATTATCTTTGAATCCCGGTTCAGGTATTTCGTATAGTTGAGCGCAGGGCCGCCTTCCATCATGCCCGCGGTGGACACAATCACGTTTCCGCCGGCAGTGGCATGCTTTTTTTCCTCCATGCTCTCCACGAAGGTTATGCTTTCCACATCCTGCACAAACCGGTCATAGTCCTGCAGGTATTTCCTGTATTTCGCGTACACATGGGTAACCGTCTTGGCCATGCCGTCCAGATAGATGGGCACGTCCCTGTGGTAAGCCCTTATTATCCTTATGAGCTCCTGGCTCCGGCCCACGGCGAAAGAAGGACAGAGCACGGTGCCGCCCTGGTTCACGGTCTCGTAAATCTCGTCAGCGAATTTCTTTTCCAGCCCCTTCCTTTCCGGATGCTCACGGTCCGCGTAGGTGCTTTCTATTATGAGCGCGTCCACGTTTTCCCTGGGCATCTTCGCGCCAGCGTGCAGCCGCGTCGCCTCGCTCTTGAAATCCGCCGTATAAAGTATCTTCTTCCCGTTGTACTTTGCAAGCACCATGGCCGCGCCGGCTATGTGCCCCGCGTCCATGAACTCGAAATTCGTTTCACCGACTCCAACTCGGTGGTTGTACATGAGCGGCTGCCAGTATTTCATGGCCTTTTTGTAGTGCGCGTTTCCCCAGGGCAGCTCGTCCCCCTGTATCTTCATGCTATCCTTCCACAATATGTCGCAGATGTCGTATGTCGGGGGCGTTGCATACCAGGGTATTTTGGAATGGGTGTAGATTTTGGGCACGAACCCTGAATGGTCCAGATGCGCATGGCTTATGAACGCGGCATCCAGCTTCACGTCCTCCACGCTGTCCGGGTATGTGGGCTTCCCGGCCTCATCAAAAATCTTCATCCCGTAATCCAGCAGCACGCGCCTGTCGGTCTGGAGCACGAACGCGCTCCTTCCGACTTCCCTGCTCGCACCTAAGCAATGCAATTTTATCATAGAATCAACCTAGAGAGGCACTCCGAAATAGGCAAGCACCACGACCACAAGCACGCCCGGGAGCCCGCCTATGGCGGCTATGAGGAACGTCCATAGGTCCATGCTGATGTGGATTATTCCCAATGCTCCGAGCAGCCAGAACGCCGCGAGCCCCACTATTCCGTTGACCACCAGGGCCCACACGGCTTTGAGCAGCCGATATATGATGTATGCCGAGATTATGGCCGCCAAAAGCCCTATGATTATGCCTATTCCCAAACTTTCACCAAATAAAATAGCTGCAATGTATTTTATATGAATTCCCTTTCCGCAGCAGTTTTATTCCTAATAGCCCTAATGCATCCATGGCCAAAAGCGACTTGCCCAGAGAAAAGACCATGCGCTATTCCATAGTTGATGGAAGCCTCTGGGCCGTGATGTACTATATCGGAACCCGATTCCTCACTCCGTTTGCCGTGGCCCTGCGAGCCCCCATAGAAATAATAAGCGCCCTCAACGCCTCTGGCTCGCTGATGGATGGCGTTGGAGAGAAATTCATAGTGCATTTCAGCCCTTTCGGCTGGCAGCGCAAGAAAGTGACGATTTTTTCGGTTTTCCTCCAGTCGCTCTGCTACCTTCTCCTTTCCCTAGTTGCTTATCTCGCATGGCAGGGGCTGGACCGTGGAATTTCAGGCATTCTTCTGGTGGCTCTTGCAGCATTGTCCTTTTTCTTCGGAGGAACCGCGAATCCGCCTTGGATCGCGCTCATGGGAGACGTTGTCCCTTCAGAGAAAAGAGCAAGCTGGTTCGGTTTCAGAAGCAGGATACAGAATTTCGTGGCTCTAGCCGCGGTGCTTTGCGCCGGCCTTGTTCTAGGCTACGCTGGAAGGGAAGTTCTGCTCGGTTTCGCGCTCCTATTCTTCTTCTCATTCACCGCAAGGCTCGCAGGCGCATATTTCCTGGGCAAGCATATAGATCCGCACCCGGGCAGCAGATTCACAGCAAGCGGCCCAGCCCCCGGCTTCAGGACATTCTGCATAATCCAGTTTCTCCTCTATTTCACGCTCACCGTGGGCTCGCCGTTCATAGATGTTTACTATTTGGGCGTGCTTGGAATCGGCTACCTTAATTTCTCGCTTCTCCTGCTCGCCACGCTGCTCATATACTCACTTTCCTATTACCACTGGGGCAGGCTCATAGAGCACTATGGCCCTAGAGCTGTGCTGGTCTCGAGCACGGCCCTTCTCCCAATCTCCATTCTATCCGTATATTTCGTCACCAATGCTGCAGAAGCCCAGCTCGCGAACCTCATAGGCACTCTTGCATGGGGCGGAGTGCTGCTGTCCACCTATATGTTCGTGTTGGATAACGTGGCTCCGCGCATGCGCTCCAGGGCCACCGGCGATTACTCCATTTACGCAGCTTTTGGAGCATTCTTCGGCACTCTTCTCGGAGGGGCGCTGCTCTCGTTTTTCGGAACCGATGCTTCAGCATTCAGGTTGCTGTTCATAATCACTGCGGTCGCCAGGATTCTCGTTCCTGTTGCAGTCCATTTCCTTCTAAAAGAGAATGTGCAGCCCAAAAAGAAATCGCACCCCCTAGTGCTCATGACCAAGATAGTGACCATTTATCCGCTCATGGGATTGGCGCACGACTTCCAGAATGTTGCAGTGTATCTTTCGGAAAAGACCCGCGCATCCAGATGCAAATAATTTCTCCAAGTCGCTAAAATCTTGATTTGCGCAGCAACATTTCCAGCCCAGTTATTTATGAGATAAACTATGGCAGGTTTTATTTGTGGTAAAAGATATATTTAAAAAGAGATCCATTTCATATATCACAACTTAGGTGATGTCTATGGGTGGAGATAATAATAAATTCGTTACATCAGTCCCTCAACAGAGAGCCGGTACTTCTATCGTAGGAGTTTCCGCGAAAACAGTCCGGCCTTTAGGTTCTACGAACCCACGCGAGCTTGCTAGGATGTTGGAAAGCTCTACTCTAAAGACCAGATTGGATGCGGTTGAGACTGTTGGCGAAAACCCACGTGCGTTGGTGTGTATTATCAGGCATTTCGCATCTGCGGATGCCGCTGTCACAAAAGCTGCGATAGTGAAACTTGCACCAATGCTTGATAAACTTATTGCGCATAATGATGTGGATGCATTAAAGTATCTTGGTATGTGCTCCAATGATGTTGTCCATGCCAAATGTGTGGTTGCCGGAACGTTTGCGACCGCATATCTTGGCGAAAGGCTGGATGAGCTAAAATATGCTGCTATTGAGAACTGGAAGGTAGATAGAGATGCTATAATAAATGCGGCCATGGAGCTCGGCAGAATTGTGAATGCACTGGCATCTATTGTTGAGCATCCTGCAAATGAGGACGCTAGAAAGGCTGCGGATGCGGCGCTTGCATCAATGGTCATTACATATTCCACCCCAGTTAAATCGGGTATAGCGGTATGGGTGGAGACCCCTGACTTTTCCGAAGATCGTATGATAACGATAGCGTATAAAGCACTTCACGAAAATGTGTTTTTGCTCGATCGTCTTATTGCGGATTCTAAAGATGGGGTTATCATCGAGGATGCAGTTGCAGCGCTTAGAGATGATAAAATTGGAAGTAGGCCAAATAAATACTCCGGATATGCTTGTGCGTTAGCGTCTTTTATTAAGCGTTCTGAAAATGAGATCGCCACAAAAGCTGCGATTGCAGCGCTTATAAAAATGATTTCTGGACTTAGCATTATTGATGTGGTCTTGCATGCAGATGCTACCAGGACGTCTTCCTTTCCGTGTTCCGGGGATATAGGAAGCAGAGTTAGAGTGCTTCGCGAAAATGTGGCTTTACTGAAAGACATTATTGCAGCATGTTCCGATACGACTCCCGCCACTCAGGATGGCTCTCCACAGGAATCAGCCTCTTTCGAAACTGAACTCGCCGAAGCACAAATGCACGGTGTATAGTTGCATCGCGCTATGGCAAACGCGGAATGTAATTGGAGATTTCCAGCAGATTCCCCCAGCTATTGCTACTTGTATTTGTAAATCCGAAGCGCTGCAATTTGCAGCAGGCTCGAAAAAGCATCCGCAAAAAGCTTTAATTCCCTCCTTGAGATGAAAGAGCGATGGGAATAGCAGAGAAAATCCGCGAGCTGGAGGACGAGATAAGGCGCACTCAGAAGAACAAGGCAACAGAATACCACATCGGCCTGCTCAAGGCCAAGATAGCGAAGCACAGGCGCGCCCTGATTTCCCCGGCGAAAAGCGGCTCGGGTCTTCCTTCCTTTGACGTGAAGAAGAACGGCGACGCGACCGCAGCGATAATAGGGTTCCCGAGCGTGGGCAAATCCACATTCCTGAACAAGGTCACGAAAGCAGAGAGCAAAATCGCGGCCTACGCATTCACCACGCTCACCTGCATCCCCGGTATGTTATATCACAAGGGCGCGAAAATCCAGATTCTGGATTTGCCCGGAATAATAGAGGGCGCAAAAGACGGAAGGGGGCGCGGCAGGGAAGTCATCGCGGTCGCAAGGGGCGCCGACCTCATACTCATGATGCTGGACGCGCAGCACCCGGAACATTATGATGTGCTGGTGAAGGAACTTTACGGGATGGGGATAAGGCTCAACCAGCGCGCCCCGGACGTGGTTATAAAGAAAACCGTGCGCGGCGGAGTCACGATAAACAGCACGGTTAAGCTCACCAAGCTGGACATGAAAACCATGCGCAGCATACTCAACGAGTACGGGCTGCACAGCGGGGATGTAGTAATAAGGCAGGACATAGACGTAGACCAGTTCATAGACGTTCTGGAAGGGAACCGCGTCTACCTTCCGGCAGTGATACTGATGAACAAGATAGACCTCGCGGACGAGAAGGAGCTGAGAAAGAAATTCGCGCCACCCTTCGCTGCCGTATCCTCGGAACGGAGCCTGGGCCTTGCAGCTGCGGTTGAGGCAATCTACCGGGCTCTGGAGTTCATGCGCATCTACACCAAGCCGCGGGGCGGGGAAGCGGATTTGAAGGAGCCGCTCATAGTGCGCCGGGGCACGAAAATTTCAGATGTATGCTCGCGGCTGCACAGGGATTTGCTCAAGGAATTCAGGTACGCGCTGGTATGGGGAAAGAGCGTGAAGCACCCGGGCCAGCGCGTTGGCCTTGACCATGTGCTCCAGGATGGGGACATACTATCCATAATAAAGAAATATTAGTGCATTTGCCTTATGGGTGAAAATATGGAAAAAAAATTCAAGATAATATCTGGCGCGGAGCTAGGCATAATTATACTGGCGCCCGTGGTTATCTTTGTTTTGGTTGGTTTATACGTATTCTTCGGAGGTGTTACAGCCAAAAATGACGCCATTGTCATATTCGGGCTCACGCAAACCAAACTCATGGGCGCCGCATTTTCACTGCTTGGAGTTTTTGCCATCGTCGTAGGCGTTCGCCTCGCCAACCCGGGCCGCTATTACTGGATAGGCGATGATGCAATTTCATTTGGGAAAAGCCCTTCTGAAAACAGGATTCCGTTCTCCGCAATAATAAAGGCGGAAAAAATAAACCACGATGATGCGATGCGTTTGCTTGAAAGCGCATTTTACGCGTTTTCCCAAACCGGCCAAAACACCGTTTATTTTTCTGGAAACGACCTGGTAAAATACTGCCCGGCGTATTGGCGTCATACTCAAAGGAGCAGCTCGCATTCTTCTCCGCAACTAGGTGCAAAGGAAATCATACTCTTGACTCGGCATACCCCTGACGGGGAAACCCAGCACTTCCTGAGCCCTCAAAATGCGGAAGAATTTTTGAGAGAGCTTAAAATGCACGTGCGCATATAGGTGCTGAAATGTACTCCAAGAAAGAAATAGAAAAAATAATGGAATGGTGCGAGAAAACAAAAAAGGAGCGCAACTCAATATACATAATAGAGCGCAACCCGTTCAGCAGCGAGATAGACTGGGCGCGGAACATCATCAGCATAGAGATAGACCGGCCGCTTTCCATGGCCTCAAAAACGAGTTTGGTCTACGATTCAACTTCGAAAAAGCTCTACAAATTCGTGAACGGCGTCTGGGCACCCATAAGCTTGCTCACCCAATAAAGTTAAAAACTTCTGTCGCGTAGTGTGCGTGTGTTTATATGACAAAAGGCGCATCACCTCTGAGAAAAAAGGATGAAATCGCCGATGCGGTGCACAAAGCCGCCGAAGGAGCGATACGGCCTGTGCTTAGTCCGGTCCGCAAACCCGAAATCAAGCCGGTTTTGAGCGAAAAGGAATCAGCAAAGGCTGAGAAAGCCGCGAAAGACATCTCCAAATGGCTCGATGGGCTGGCGCGTAAATTGTCGTGATCAAATGGTTTTCTTCGACCAGGTAAGCACCGAAGCGAAAAAGAAGCTCGGCATAATCTGGAAGTCCATGTCCCAGGAGGACAAGGAGCATTTCATAAACCAGGTAGCCCTGGCGCTCAGCGTTCTCGGGAGCGATGAGAAAGGGAAGAAGCTGGTCGTGGAGCTTCTGGGCAACATGCTCGAGGACGGCTCCAGGAATCTTGCGGATGTGGGGCTCTACCTGGAATTTCTCGATGAGGCCGAGCTGAAGGGGAAAGAGGACAAATTCAAGAAAGCCCAGGCCATGCTGGAGAGCTACAGGTTCAAGCACGATTTGCCCAGCGAGCCGAGCAAGGAATTCTTCTCAAGCTGATTTTCAAATGCTGAAGTAAAGCATGGCAATGTCATCAGCCATGGCCTGGTTCCCGCCCTTCATGAAATTCCTGACCTGCATGTCCATCCTTTCCATGGCGTTGAGCGGGTTCCTCGCCTTTGCAAAAACCTCGCCCATCCTTCCTTCCTCGATTGCGGGCGTCCCGGTGCCCATGGATATGGTGCTCTTCCAGACCCCGCTGTTCGCGACGAACACGCAGGCATAGCCTGAAACGTCCAGCGTCCCTATGTTTGGGGGTTTCAGCCTGAATTCGGTATGTATAACCCTGAAGCTCTTCTTACCTTTCATGCGCTGGGTGAATCCGCCCAGATAAAGGTAGGGATACTTGAGCTCGGAGAGGAACTGCTCCCTGTCTTCCGGAACCGCCACCTCGTCTCCAGCCAGCCTTTCCACCGTTCCATCGGCCTTCACGCCGTAGATGCGGTTGTTGCCTACGTTCGCGTAGTAGAGTTTTTTCCCGAACACCATGCCGCAGGCCGCGCTCGATCCGCAGAATCCTTTCACATTTTCGCTTATCTCAGCATCCGCCCTGCGCATGAATTCCTCCAGCATCTGGAGCAGCCCTTCCTCGCTCCGGAGCTGCTGGATGCTGTCCTTGAATATGGCCAGCGAGAGCGACGATGGCAGGTATTCCAGCCCGCGCTCGTCGAACCCGTCGAACAGGCCGAACACCGCGCCCCTTTTTCCATTGAGGTACACTTCCCTGAAATAGACGGAGCCGCTGGCCTTGGTCGCTTTCCTTTTGCGCACCCCTTTGTCCACAAGCGCAACCGCCGAAGCGAAATCCAGGTAGGCGCTGGTCTTGTCGCAT
>JAQTMJ010000024.1 GCA_028714395.1 Candidatus Iainarchaeum sp.
TTTCAAGCGCGGATTCCATTGAGTGCAGCTTTTCCAGCTTTGCCTGCGCGTCCTCCATGCGCCTGCATTCATCGCGGGCCTTCTGGAATTCCTCGGAGGCTGAATCCATGGCTTTCTTCCTTTTCTCTAGCTGGATTCCAAGGGAAGCCAGTTCTGCGCGCGTGCTTTCTGCTTTTTCCGCAAGCCCGCTGCATTCGGAAATTTGCTTTTCAAGCATGCGCCTGCGCTCCATGAGCGCCTGGGCTTTCCGCACTTTTGAATCCAGTTCGGATTTCACTTTTGATTTGCTTTCCTTTTCCGAGGAAAGCCTATGGAGCTCGGCGTTTTTCTTGGTCATTTCTTCCCTGTATTCGCGGAACACGTGCTCCATCCCCTCGGAAGTGAGGGTGTTCCTGCACACCGGGCACCTGGACATCCCGGGCTCGAGCTTTTTCATCCCTTCCTCCAGCCTGCGCATTTCAGAGGAAACGGACTGGAAATTTGAGGATGCTTCGAGGAATCCACGCTCCGCAGCCTTGCACATTTCCTCCAGCTCATGGAATTCTTTTCCATCGAGAAGGAGCCCAAGCTCCTTGTCAATTGAACCGAGTTGCGTTCCGGCCGAGCGGCCGAGCTCCATCCTTGCTTCCAAGGAGCCGAGCTCTTTTGAAAGCGAACTGTGGCTGGACTGTAAAGCAGAGACGGATTTTTTGAGCTCTTCAAGGGAATGCCCCAGGGCAGCATGCTTTTCCCTGGAAGTTTTGAGCGCTTCCTTATCAAACTTCAAAACCGCGGATTCGCGGCCGAGTTCGGAAACCGCGCCCCTGGCTTCGGAAACAATGGAATTCAGCTTTTCGTGGCGCTCTTTCTTCTCCTTCAAAGCGAGAAAGGCTTCCTTTGCCGCTTTCACCGCCCCGCGATTCTGCTCCAGGGAAACGGAAATAGAAGCGATGGAACTGCCGAGCTCCAATACCTTCAAGCCGGCTTCCTGCTCCCTTCTTTTCGCATCGTCCAGCTTTTTCTGATTGAACTGTTCGGCGAGCTTTGCGGCCAATAGCTTTTTTGAATTCATGAGCTTGACCGCGTTGCCGCGCGCCTTTTCGAATTTGTCCAGGCCGAGCAGCTCGTCCATCTCCTGCTTCCTTTTTCCGGCTTCCAGGGTGAGGAAGCGGTCTATGCCGTTCTGCTCGGAATAGATTGCGCGGCTGAACAGCTCGTAATCGGTCTGCATGACGTGCTCCAGGTATTTGGTGACCGCGCTCTGGCCCTGCTCCGCGAGTTTGCCGTCTTTTCTTATGCGGGCCTCGGCTGAAGCCCTTTTGGATTCTTTCCTGAGCTCGCGGGTTATTTCATAGGATGAGCCGCTCCATTCCAGCACGGCTCGCACGAGCGTCCTTGACTCCCCGTGTGTTATAATTTCGTCCGTGGAGATGGTCTTGTGCTCAAGCGCAGGGAATTTGCCGAAGAGCGCGAAGCACATGGCGTCCAGCGCGCTGCTTTTCCCGCTGCCCATGGCCCCTATGAGCAGGTTGGTTCCCTTGCTGAACTGGAGCAAAGTGGACTTGTGGGAACGCCAGTTTTCCATGTAAAGAGAAGTTATCATCCATCCTATTTCGCAGCAAAAAATTAAATGCGCTCTTTTTAGGTTTTTTCGCGGTTAGGCCGGGCTTCTTCTCACTTTTTCGGGACCTCGTTTAGGTTCCTCTCCATGCGACTGGAAGGGAACCAGAGCTCGCGCGCCTCGCCCACTGCGAAAACCGAACCTATTACCAGGACCAGGTCGCGCCTGCCCGCGAGTTCAAGTGCCCGTGCAACCGCGTCACGCACGCGCTGCACTTCCAGCACAAATTTGCAATTGCGCAATGCTTCCCTGGCAAGCACTTTTGTTTCTATTGCGCGGGACAGCACGCCGTGCTTTGTAACTATGGTTACATTAGCAGCGCGCGCTATGCTCCGCATCATTTCACGGAAGTTCTTATCCGAGGATATGCTCACGACCGCAATGAGCCGCTCGTATCTGAAAACTTTCCTGAGTTCCCGGAGTACCGTTTTTACCGCGTCCAGGTCTTTTGCGCAGTCCAGCACCACATACGGATTCTTCTGCACCAGCTCAAGCCTGCCTGGCCAGCTCACTTCAGCAAGCCCTTTGCGCATCGCTTCTTCCGGCACATGCGAATCAGGAAAAATGGATTCAACGCAGGCAAGCGCGCACGCCGCGTTTTTCAGCTGGTGGGCCCCTAGAAGAGGAAGCCGGAAAGTGCGCTGCGATGCATCCAGGCCGGAATAGCTGAAGCGCTGGCCCCCTTGGATGCGTACTGGTTTGGTGATTTTGAAATGCCTGCCCAGCACCAAAACCTGCGCACGCTTCTTCTCTGCCTCGCGCAAAATCACGCGCAATGCCGGGCCCTCTGCCGAGGTCACGATCACGCCGCGCCTTTTTATTATTCCTGCCTTTTCGAACGCTATTTTTTCTATTGTTTTACCTAAAATTTCCGTATGCTCAAGGGAAACGTTGGTGATTACTGAAACAATTGCGTTCGCGGTGTTGGTGGCGTCCAGCCTGCCCCCGAGCCCCACTTCCATAACAGCGAAATCGGCTTTTTTATCTGCAAAATACGAGTATGCGATTGCGACCGTGACTTCAAAGAACGTAGGTTTTCCGCCTTTGAGCTTTCCGGCTTCCTTCCACACAAGGGAAGCCAGGCGCGCAAGCTCCTGCTCTCCTATTTCGCGCCCATTCATAGAGATGCGCTCGGTGAAGCGCGAAAGGTGCGGCTTGGTGAAGCGCCCGGTTTTGAATCCAGAGGCCTGGAGCATGGATGCTATCATCGCTGCGGTGGAGCCCTTGCCGTTCGTGCCTCCCACAAGAATAACTTTCATTTTTTCCTGCGGATTGCCCAACGCCCTGAGCAGTCTCCTTTCGCGGGCAAGACCGAGCCTGCCCCCGTGCACATTCAGGGAATAGAGGTAATTGATGGCCTCTTCATAGTTCATGGAAAGCACAAAGGAATATTAAACAAACTCCTTAAAATAAATTTAGTAATCAATATTATCAGCACAAAGTCTTTTCGGGTGGAAAAATGGACTTGAAAACCATATTGGACAGGCGCAAACTCGCATTCACGGGCGTTTTCGCACTGCTCTCGCTGGCATTGTACCAGGTTAAATTCTCGGACATCCTGGGAGTCCAGTCGCAGAGCTTCACGCTGTTCCAGCTCATAGGGCCCATAGGCGCAGGGGTTTTGGGCTCTGCGCTCGGCGCGGTTTCGGTTTTTGCGGTGGAAGTCTTGAACTTCCTTATAGGGGGACAGCCGCTTGATTTGATAACGTTTGTGAGGTTCTTCCCCATGGTGTTCGCCGCGCTCTATTTCGGGAGCAGGAGCAAAATCACGGATAAGCTCGCGGCGATTCCAGCACTCGTGTGCATGCTGCTTTTCTGGATGCACCCGGCAGGTGCGCAGGCATGGTATTACGCGCTCTACTGGCTAATTCCGATAGGAGCGGTTTTCTACAAGAAGAACATACTTGCAAGGAGCCTGGGCTCCACATTCACTGCGCACGCAATAGGCTCTGTGGCTTTCCTTTATGCGTTCAACCTTCCTGCAGAAGTGTGGATTGCGCTCATTCCCATAGTCGCGGTTGAACGGCTCACCTTCACGGCTGGAATTACGCTGTTCCATTACGCGGCAAATACCGCCATGGACTTCGCCGCGGTAAAAAGAGGGTGGAAATTCCTGAACGTGGAGAAGAAGTATTCGCTCCTGAATGCCCTGAGCAAAGAGTGAAAATTTATTTTTTACTTTCTTTTCGTTATTCTATTCGCATTTTATTTCCTGCTTTTCTTGTGGTCCTCCAAAAACTGCGCAATTCCCTTGTCCGTAAGGGGATGCTTGAACAGCTTTTCGAAAACATCCGCAGGAAGGGTCGCGATGTGCGCCCCTGCTTTTGCCGCTTCAACAACGTGGATTGGATGCCTCACAGATGCAACTATTATTTCGGTCTTGTATCCGTAGTTCTTGTATATCTGCACAATGTCCCTTATGAGAGCCATACCATCTTCTGAAATGTCGTCAAGCCTTCCCACGAACGGGGAAGCATAGCTCGCTCCGGCTTTCGCAGCCAGGAGCGCCTGGGATGCGGAAAAAACAAGCGTTACGTTTGTGCGTATTCCTTTCTTTTCCAGCATGCGCACCGCTTTCAGCCCTTCAGCTGTCATCGGGACCTTCACGACCACGTTGGGCGCCCATTTCGCGAATTCCTCGCCTTCCTTCACCATTTCCTCGGCAGTCTGCCCTACGCCTTCAACGCTGAGCGGGCCTTTCATGATTTTCGCAATCTCCTGAATCGCAGTTTTGTGCTCCTTGCCCTCCTTCATTATTATCGTGGGATTGGTGGTCACTCCGTCGCACATCCCAAGCTCAACTGCAGCCCTTATCTTTTCCGCGTTCGCGGTATCAAGGAAGAATTTCATATTTTCACCTTAACAAATTCATATATCCCTTGCGCATCCAGTTTGTATTTTTTCATCAGCTCCGGGGCTTCCCCGGATTCTGCGAAAGTGTTGTGGATTCCGTGCCTGAAAAGTTTGCAGTTTTCCTCGGCAAGCAATTCTGCTATTGCAGAACCCAGGCCGCCGTTCACCTGGTGCTCCTCCACTGAAACCGAAAGCCCGCATTTCTTCGCATAGGAAAGGATGGTCTCCCTGTCCAGGGGCTTTATTGTGTGCACGTTTATCACGGCAGCTTTTATCCCTTCTTTCTCAAGCATCTCCGCAGCCTTGAGCGCCTGGTAAACTTCAACTCCGCAGGCGAATATCGCAACGTCAGAACCGTCGCGGAGCACGTTTGCCTTTCCAGGGATGAACGGCGTTTTCTCTGTGGTGAAAACAGGGAACTTCTCCCTTCCGGTCCTTATGTAGGCAGGACCTTTTATCGAATGTGCAGCCAGGGTGGCTTTCCTGGCCTCCTCGGCATCAGCAGGAACGAAAACGGTCATGTTCGGGAGCGCGCGCATCATCGCTATGTCCTCGAGCATCTGGTGCGAAGCGCCGTCAGGGCCAACGGTAATTCCGGTGTGCGAAGCGTGTATTATCACTTTCACATCATTGTAGCAGATGGAAACGCGTATCTGGTCGAAATTGCGGCCTGGGTTGAATGCGCCGAACGCGGAAATGATTGCGGTTTTTCCGCAGGCCGCGATTCCCGCGGCTGTGCCTGCGAGGTTCTGCTCCGCAACCCCCACCTGGACAAAGCGCTTGGGGAATTTCTCCGCGAACCAGTGCGTTCTCGTAGACTCGGAAACGTCCGCGGTGAGCACCCAGACGTTCGGGTCCTTTTCCCCGAGCTCGAGCAGGGCTTTTCCGAATCCGTCCCTGAGCGCGGCGGGCTTTCCGTCCATGTCCAGGCTCATTTCAGGGTTAAGCATGAAATCACGTGGATTCTATCTCCTTCCTGCCTTCTATGAGTATTTTCCTCGCTTCCTCGGCCTGCTCCTTGGTGGGGCTCTTGCCGTGCCATTCGGTGAGGAATTCCATGAACGGGATGCCTTTTCCAGGGATTGTGTGCGCTATTATCACTGTGGGCTTTTCGTAAATCGCCTTGCTCTCCTCGCAGGCCTCAATTATCTTCTGTATGTTGTGCCCATCAACCTCAAGCACGTGCCAGCCGAAGGACTTGTATTTCTCCACGAAAGGCTCCAGGGGCATGATTTCCTCGGTAAAACCGTCAATCTGGATGTTGTTCCTGTCTATTATGATTGTGAGGTTCCCGAGCTTGTACTTGGATGCGAGCATGGCCGCTTCCCACACCTGGCCTTCCTGGTGCTCGCCGTCGCTCATCACGCAGTAGACGCGCCATTTCCTCTTCTCGGCCTTCGCGACTATGGCCATTCCCACTGCCTGGGAAATCCCCTGGCCCAGGGGCCCGGAGGAAGTTTCTATCCCGGGAAGCGTGCCCCTGTGCGGATGGCCCTGGAGCCTGGAGCCGAGCTTCCTCAGCGTCATGAGCTCCTCCTTGGGGAAATAGCCCGCGTTCGCGAGCACCGCGTAGAGGACCGGGCACACGTGGCCGTTTGAGAGCACGAAGCGGTCGCGCCCTTCCCATTGAGGATTCTGGGGGTCATGGTAAATGACGTTGAAGTAAAGCGCGGTGAATATGTCCGCAAGGCCTATGGAGCCTGCGGAATGGCCGCTCTTGGCTTCCTCGAGCATGTTCACAAGGTCCTGCCTGATGGTGTTGGCTATGAGCTGGAGCTGCTTCAGGCTGGTTACTTTAATTCGCATGGCCCCCACTTGCTTTCCTGAGTCTTTGGATTGCTTCTTCCACGTTTTCGTGGCCGAATATCGCGCTGGCCGCGGCGAGCCTGTTTGCCCCTTGTTTCACCGCTGCGAATGCGTTTTCTTCGCTTATCCCGCCGTCCACCTCTATGGCGAGCGACGGGAATTTTTTCCTAAGGAATGCTATCTTTTCCTCGACTTCTTTTATATATTTTTGCCCCGAGAAGCCCGGGTGCACGGACATCACCAGAAGGATTTGCACATCTTTCGCATAGGGAAGGAGTTTTTCCACTGAGGTTTCCGGATTTATGGCCAAACCAAGTGTGCTTCCGGTCTTTCTTGCCGCGAGCTTTATTTTTTCCCAGTTGGCGCCAATGGTTTCAATATGCACTATGTGCGTGTTCACTCCCTGGATTTCTGATATCCATTTCTCGGGCTCGCGCACCATCCAGTGGAATTCGTATTTCACGTCTTTCGGGAGAGATTTCAGGTCTTCCAGGCCGACCGTGAGGTTCGGCACAAAAACGTTGTCCAACACGTCTATGTGGACAGAATGCGCATAGGGCCTGACACGGTTTATGGAATTCAGAAGAAGCTCGCGGGTCTTTGCAAGCACGGCAGGGACTATTTCGGTTTCCCTAGTGTGCAAATTAGTCCCATTCATAATCCCACCTAACTAGCGTTATTATATTGATTAAATAGGTATAAAAAGCTATTATAGTATAAACCGGCATGGCGGCAAAATTCATTCTTTTTCTCGCTTTGGCGCTGGGGCTTTGCTTTGCAAACCAGGTCCTGTGCAGGGAAAACTGCCAGAGCAGCCACGATTATTGGGCGGGCATAGCCCAGGGCATAGTGGCCAACGGAGGCTATTATGCAAATGCGAACGAGACCAACTGCCTTGTGAGAAGCGGCTTTGATTTGCAGAACGACCCGTGCTGGTCCATGGACTGCAATAGGGAATGCCTGAACGCCTCTGAAGCTGAGTGCCTTTCCCTGTGCAATCTGAGCTTCCAGCAGTGCTGCCTTGAAACCGCTGGAATAAACGCGCAGAATGGGCTGGAAAGCTGCCTTGGGGCCTGTGCCGGAGTCCGTTTCGCAACAGATGAGAACGGAACGTGCGCAGGGTGCGAATTCTACGAAAGCAATTTGGGCAACTGCACATGCAAAATGGGGATTATTGATGAGGGGATGGGTGTACAGTCTTTTAGTGGCTCGGTTTACATAAGCAAATTCGGGAGCCCGGATAATCGTTCAATCAGCACTGATGATGTTTTCGAAGCAGGGGACACTTTGTATACAGGAAGTGATGGCACGGTGACGCTGTGGGTGGGAAACAGCACACAATTTTATGAGCTGAAGCTCGGGCCGGACCAGTATGCGAAGCACATTACGATTATTTCAGGAAACAAAGTTGAACGTGCAATTTTGATGGACGGCTTGCCCGGACTGGATACCAGGATGGAAGTGGATGAAAACGAGCCGGATGGAATGAGAGTTCCGACTTATGTGAAATTCGCAAACTCGTATATTGAAATTTTCCCTGAAACCAATCAGAGCGGATATGACGTGAGACAAGATGCTAATCAGGTCACGATAATAGTGAATTCAGGGGCAGTGCGCGTTGGCTTCGCTAATCAGTCGCTCGTGGCTTCTGCGGGGGACAGCGTAATTGCCAGTCCGGACAGTTTGGTGAAATCAGGAATAGATCGCGATAATGGCTGTCTTGGCGCTTTCGTGCTCGCCGGCGCAGCATTGCTTGCTTTTGCGAGGAAATTTCATGCTTGATTTCTTTTATGCATTAGCTCTCACAGTAGTGATTGAAACCGCAGTGCTTTTTCTGGTTGCCAGATTCGCTTTCAGGGAAAAAATTGAGAATGGAAAATTGGTACTTGCAGGGATTATACCTTCGCTGATTACACTTCCTTTTGTATGGTTCTTCTTCCCTTACGTTTTAGCATATCCGGCCAGCCTTGCGCT
>JAQTMJ010000025.1 GCA_028714395.1 Candidatus Iainarchaeum sp.
TGATGGAAGAGGGTTGTTAAGGGGAAGATGGTTTTGGAATTTACCCCTTAAAATGATGGTGAAAAAATGGCAGGGAAGATAAAAATCGCGATCGTAGGAGTGGGAAACTGCGCGTCGGGCTTCATACAGGGGATTGAGTATTACCGACAGCACCCAGAACGCGAAGTGGTGGGAATAATGCACCAGAATATAGGGGGCTACGACGTGCGAGATATAGACGTTGTTTGCGCATTTGATGTGGACAAAAATAAGGTGGGCAAGACGCTGGATGAGGCGCTGTACATGAAGCCCAACCTGGTGAACTGGGTGAAGCTACCCAAGAGCACCGTTGTGGTGAAGCAGAGCCCACTCTATGATGGGTTGGGGAAATACCTTTCAAAGATGATTGAGCCTGTGAAGGAAAGACCGCTGGATGAGCTGGAGAAAGAGATAATTGATGGGATAAAAAAGAGCGGAGCTGAAATAATTGTGAATTACCTTCCTGTGGGGAGCCAGAAAGCGACTGAATTCTGGGCTGAGATTGCGCTCAAGACAAAAGTTGCGTTCATAAACGCGATACCGGTGTTCATAGCTTCAGGGCCGAAATGGGAAAAGAGGTTCGCGCTGGCGGGAGTTCCGGTAATCGGGGATGATATGAAAGGCATGATTGGCTCCACCATTGTGCACAGGGTGCTTGCCAAGCTTACCCAGGACAGGGGGGCTGAGCTGAGCAGGACCTACCAGCTCAACGTAGGGGGAAACACGGATTTCAAGAACATGCTCGAACGGGAGCGTTTGGAGAGCAAGAAGATTTCAAAGACTGAGAGCGTGCAGAGCCAGCTGAAGCATCCCTTGCCTGCTGATGACATACACATAGGGCCTTCGGACTTCGTGCCTTTCCTGGGAAACACGAAGCTGGCATTCATGAGATTGGAGGGAAAGATGTGGGCTGATATTCCATACAATATGGAAATAAGACTGGATGTGGATGACAAGGCGAACGCAGGGGGAATAATAGCTGATGCGGTGAGAATTGCAAAGGTTGCGCTGGAAAAGAAAATTGGGGGGGCGCTCATAGGGCCTTCTGCCTATTTGATGAAGCATCCGCCGAAGCAGATGAGTGACTCGGAAGCGAAGAAAGAGCTGGAAGCGTTCTTTTCTTAGAGAAAATTAGCTTATATCGGATAGTAGATAATCTGCCTTATCCGATAATAATGGAGATATGTGAAAGCTAGCTAATTGTATCGGATAAATAGTTTTTTAAACTATCCGATACATAACAAGAATATGGCAATCGATGCGAGCATATATGGCAGGATTACGCGCAAGCGAGAAGCGCTCGACAAGCTGCGGCCGTTCAACCAGGGCGCGCTCCACAAATTGCAGGAAACGTTCAGAGTGGATCTGACTTACAATTCCAATGCGATAGAAGGCAATTCGCTCAGCTTGAGCGAAACCAAGCTGGTGCTGGAAGAAGGCATCACGGTCGGGGGGAAAACTCTCAAAGAGCATCTGGAAGTCACGAACCACAGCAAGGCAATAGATTTCGTGCAGTCACTGATGAGCAAACCCGAGATAAAGGAAGTGGATGTGCTAAATCTGCATGCGATAATTCTGGATAGGATAGATCCGCAGAATGCAGGATACTATCGAATGGGCGCGGTTCGGATAAGCGGCACGGATTACGCACCGCCGAACGCTGCGAAAGTCCCAATTTTAATGCAGGAAGTTTATAGAATGCTGAATACTAGGGAGGGAGAGCCCGTGGAAACGGCAGCAAAAATCCACCAAAAATTTGTGGATATACATCCGTTCATAGACGGGAATGGGCGGACTGCGCGGCTTCTTCTGAATCTTTATCTGATGCGGAACGGCTATCCTCCAGTGATAATACTGCGAGCCGAGCGGAAGAAATATATACGCACCATAATGCAGGCAAGGCTGGAGAATGAGATAACCCATTTCGCGAATTTCGTTGCCAAGGCAGTTGAGCGTTCGTTGGACATTTACCTTGATTCACTGGGCACAGAATCGAAAGAATACCTCACGCTCGGCGAGGCTGCGAAAATCAGCAGAAACAAGTATAGTGGAGAGTATCTTAGTTTGCTCGCGCGCAATGGAAAAATCGGGGCGGTAAAATTCGGCCGCAACTGGAAGATAACCGAGGAAGCGCTTGAGGAATACGAGAAAGAGCATGAAAATATGGGCAAGTGACTACGAATTGGCGAGTGTAGCACTCTTTAGCTTCAGGGTCAAGGCGCTGGGAACGAATAGGTCCATTCCGAGGCCCGTTTTCCTTTCAGGTAATAGGCATAAAT
This sequence comes from Candidatus Iainarchaeum sp., assembly GCA_028714395.1. Lineage (GTDB taxonomy): Archaea > Micrarchaeota > Micrarchaeia > Anstonellales > Bilamarchaeaceae > JAHJBR01. The sequence continues at coordinate 2,298 of JAQTMJ010000025.1, forward strand.
AAGACCGAAGAAAAGCCCGCCCAGGTGGGCAGCCCCGCCTATGCCGCTGGCCTGGCCTATGGGGGAGACGTAAAACAGGTTCAGCAGAACCCAGAACGCGACCGCGTATTTCATCCGCATCGGAAAAAAGTACATGTAAACTACGCTGTTCGGTGCGAACATCGCCACTGCCCCTAAAACTGCGTAGATTGCGCCGCTCGCGCCCAGCGCAGGAACAGGGGGGCTGATGCCTGCGAAAACGAATGCGAGATAGAGCAGGTTGCCCACTATTCCTCCTATGAAGAAAATCTTGTAAAGCTCGCTTTTTCCAGCCATGCGCATGAGCACGGGCGCGAAGAAGAACAGGGAAAGTGCGTTGAAGAATATGTGCTCTATGCCCGCGTGCATGAATATCGAGGTCACGAGGCGCCATATTTCCAGGGGCTTGGAAGGGTCCAGGTAAAAAAGCTCGGTAAAGCCTGGAAATACCTGCTGGAGTATGAATGCTATGGCCATTGCCGCAAGGAGGTAAATCAACCTACGCACCCATCAGGAATTTTATCGCTGAAAGCGCCGCGATGGTTCCGTCAGCTGTGGCGGTGGTGACCTGCTTTATTTTGGAGTTGGTCACGTCGCCGGCTGCGAAAACGCCTGGGATACTGGTGCGCCTGTCCGCATCAACTATTATGTAACCGTATTTGTCCAAGTTGAGCTTGCCTTTCAGGAACTCGGTGTTGGGAGTCCAGCCGATGTAAATGAAAACCCCGTCGGTTCTTATTTCAGAGAGCGCGTTGGTTTTGACGTTCCTTACTTTCAGGGCTTCCACGCTCCTGGAACCGATCATCTCTTCGGCCACGCTGTCCATGAGGAATTTTATCTTCGGGTTGGATTTCACTTTGTCCTGGACCGCCTTTTCAGCCCGGAATTCGCTGCGCCTGTGCACTATGAGCACGGATTTGGCGTGCTTGGTGAGGTAGTTGGCCTCCTCGAGAGCTGAGCTGCCCCCGCCGACAACTATTATGTCCTTGCCCTTGAAGAACGGGGCATCACAGGTGGCGCAATAGCTCACGCCCTTGCCCTTGAGCTCCTCCTCGCCTTTCACGCCCAGTTTTTTCTCCTTGCTGCCCGTGGCTATTATCACTGTTTTGGATTCGAAAACGCCGCCCGTGGTCTGGATTTTCTTGATTTCCCCATCCAGCTCGAGATCCAGCACATCCATGAATTCCGTTATTTCTGCCCCGAATTTCTTGGCGTGGCTGGCCATCAGCTCGGTGAGCTCAGGGCCCGAGAGGGATTCGTAGCCAGGGTAGTTCTCTATGACCGCTGTGCTGGCCACCTGACCGCCTGCTGCGCCCTTTTCCAGCACCATAGTTTTAAGCCCGCCGCGCGAGGCGTAAAGCGCCGCTGTGAGGCCGGCAGGGCCTCCGCCTATTATTATTAAATCGTAAAGAGGCATCAAAAACACCTGAAGAATAAGCTGCAAACTGGTTTAATTGCTTTGCTGAAATTGGTGCAAGGCACTGAGTTCAAACTATGGATTGACATGTCCAGAAAGCTATGAAAAAAATATAAACGCTAGCTGCATTTGACAGTGCATTCTCCTTCGAGCGGGCATGCAGATGTTTTTTCTGGGCTCCAATCTAGGCAATCACCTCCATTCTGGTCGCCGCAGGTTTTGGTTTGCACAAGTTTGTAGAACGCAATTTGGGCCAACTCAGCATCATAAAGATGTGCCTCTTTAAAAGCCGAAGTAAACGTGCGTATCAACTGAAATTGGTAGGTCTCATTTCTGATTTTAGTTGTCCAGGAACTCCCCTCTTTGATGTTTTCTATATGGTCATAATCAATAGATCCGCTAGGGACAGCATCTTTGTGTTCCATAAAAATGGCACCGCTGTTGGTTACTGAAAAGGTGAAGTAATCTTCAAGCGGGTATCTAAACCCATTTACGGGCTCCCCCCGTTCATAAATCGGCGTCGCTCCTCTGAAGAAGTAGGTAGTTCCTGGTTGATAGACTGTTGACTCTAGCAAATATCCGCTTTCAGAGTCATTAGCCACCTCCAAAGTTTCATTTATACTGAATTTAGCCCACCAGATTTTATTCCTGCCTCCAGCCACATCCACCAGTTCCAATCCATAGTTTTTTCCATTTGATCCGGCTAGCACTAATTTTTCTCCAATACCAAGTATCCTTGTGTCGTTTTTGCTGTTGGTTTGAACATCCAGTAGTACTCGCCTCTTCCCAGGGGTCAGGTCCAGGTCCATAAGTGTGATTTTTGTTTTTTGATCAGGCAATACCGTACTATTGATGTATGCATCTAGCACAGTGGTGGTGTCAACCGAATAATTGAAATCCAGTCCTGAAGCACTAAATCTTGCCCAAGTATTCTGCGGATCGTCCGCCCTGGCAATATTGATTAGCGACACATTCACATACATTGGAGTGGGATTGCTCTTCAGCCACACTTTAACAACTTGGTTTTCACCCTCGTTTAGCTTTATGTAATCTATGAAGCCGGGCTTACTCGGACTCAGTCCTGATCCGTATACAGTACTGCCAGTAAGGACTGCAAAAATGGCAGAACCATCTAAATCTATATCATACAATCTAATATAGCCCGGATAGTCTTCGATATGCTTAGAGCCAATAGTATAAAATGGCCAGCATAGTTCACTTTCATAGTAATTGGTGTACCCCTCCTTGATTGTACAATCCGTCCATATCTCTTCAGACTTATCTCCAGAAACCTGGAAATCAACCCGCACCCACTCGTTTTCGCCGTCCGTTATGGTTTCATATGCTTTTATTTTGTAGTTCTTTCCAGGGGGATATGTGCGGACTATTTCACTTCCTGGCCTTACTTTTTCCATCGTCACATATTCGCCCTGCTCTCCACCATAAACATTTAGCAAAGCACTCCCATCAAACGAGTCTATACCTTTAAGCACCAAGTACTGGTCAGCATCATCGCTATAATACTTATCTCCCAGGGACAATAACGACCCCGAGCTGTAATAACGCATCGGCGCATCAGTTTGGTTCAGTTCTACATCCGTCAATAGATTGCCAAGATATCCTTTTGCGGCATTCTTTTTGACGGTTATTTTATAATTTTTACCTCCTAGGTTTGTCACAACAGATTCGTTCTCATTCAGTGCCGCAAGCAAAAGAACCTGGCTTGTATTACTAAAGAGTGTGACAACTGTTTTGCCGGTGCGATTGTCCACTCCGACATGACCATAAAATCCGCTTGGAAGATTGGATCCCAGTTGCCAATACGAGGAAGACCATGTCAGGTGCGTTCCTTCATTCGGAAGGGGTGTTTGAGTGCTTCCGTTTATTTCTTCAACTTTCAGTCTTGCCCAAACACGCGGTTGCTCATATGGTGACGCGGCATAAACTCCGGCATCCACCACATAAACACGGTACTTGTTCCTGTTCGCACCATAACCTGTTATGGATTCATTGGTACTGACCAGCCACGCTCCGCTGTCGGGTTCTCCTTTAAACCACATAATGGCCCCCCCGGTTAGTTTATCAATATCCATAAGATAAACTGGCGAAGCTGACTGGTCAGGAGTATATTTACCGGTAGCTACAACATATTTGTATACGGCTCCATCCGGAGCAGACAGAAAAATTTCACCAGTTCTATCATGAGTATCGTTGAGTTCTGGAACTGGCAGACAGGCAACTTCACCGGCAGAGCATTCGTCCCTGCACATGTTCTTGCAGATGCCATTTTTGCATGTTTGGTTTTCTGGACAAACTTCGGCAACACCCCATTCAAAACACCCTGAGTTTTCTGTACATCTTAGCAGCAAATCTCCCTGGCAATTTGTCTCGCCTGCAGTGCATTCACTAACGCAGGCGGTTCCGTTCGTTGCATTGTCTGCCACATCTGGTGTTTGCGTGCAGCCCACCACAAACAAGAACAACAGTGAAAAAAATCCGAATAAAAACGAGGTTGAATTTTTCATAATCCTATGATGAACGCGAATGTATTAAAACTTGCTGAATTGCGCCTGAAACAGGGCATCCACGGCGATAACAACTCTTTTTAAGCGTTTCTCTCTTAAAGTATAAATCCAACCAAGCACGGTTTACCAAGAGCTGTGCTAATTTTATTCCACGACGAAGGGAAACGCAATGGTAGTGTTTGGTTTGGTTCTTTGGAACCAGAGATGATAGGATGGCAAGTGCATTGGATGTGGATGTGAACAAGCTCATGGCGAGCGTCGCAGCTAAGCTGAAGGAATCGGGAATTGTTGCCCCGAAGTTCGTGGGCATCGTGAAGACCGGGGCGCACAACGAAAGGCCCCCGGAGCAGCCGGATTTCTTCTACCTGAGGTGCGCCTCGCTGATGAGGCAGGCCTACGTGAGGAACATCGTGGGCGTGCGCAAGCTCAGGGACCATTACGGCTCTGTGAAGAACAGGGGCGTGAGGCCCGAGAGGCACGTGAAGGCCGGCGGCTCCACCATCAGGAAAGGTTTCCAGGCCCTGGAAAAAGCGGGGTTCATGGAAAAGGTGGAGAAAGGAATCAAGAAGGGCCGGAAGCTCACGGCCAAAGGGAGAAAGCTTCTCGATAGCTGCGCAAAGGAAGTGAAGAAAGGTTGAGGGCCGATGGACGAGCTCGAGAATGCGAGAGCGAAAAGGCTCAAGGAGATGCAGGAGGCGCAGAAAGAGGACGAGCAGATAAGGGCTGCGATGCGCGCCATGCTGGACGAGAACGGATATAATAGGATGATGAATGTCAGGCTCGCGAGCCCGGAGCTCTATGCCCAGGCCGTGCAGGGATGCGCAAGCGTATATCAGCGGCTCGGAAGGAAGCTCGGGGAGCGGGAAATACTGCTCATATTGAAGCGCCTGAAGGGCGGGGAGCGGGAAACGAAAATAACGTTCGAAAGGAAATAGGGTGTTGTGATGACGAAAAAAACGCACGATAAGAGGAAGAGGCTGAGCAAGGCCACCAGGCAGAACAAGCGCCTGCCCATCTTCGTGGCCATACGGACCAAGAGGAAGGTGACCCAGAACTCCAAGCGGAGGTCCTGGAGGACGCACAAGCTCAAGTCGCATACGTGGTGATTGCAATGGCAGATGAAAAATTCTACACCATACCGCTCGGGGACGCCTTTGACTATGTCAGGACCAAGAGGGTGCGGAGGGCTGTAACCATGGTGAGGGCTTTTGTTTCAAGGCACTCCAAGGTGGACGGGGAGCAGGTGAGGCTCTCGGAGGCGCTCAACATGGCGCTCTGGAGGAATGGCATACAGAAGCCGCCGCGGAGGATTAGGATAAAGGTGGTGAAGGAGGGGGAGTTTGCAAGGGCTTACCTGCCAGAGGAGACGGTGAAGAAGCCTGAACCGAAGAAGGAGGAAGCCAAGGAAAAGGCCGAGGTAAAATCCGAGGAAAAAAAGTCCGAAGCAAAAAAGGAGGAGAAAAAAGCCGAGGCCAAGGCTGAGAAGGCCGGAACCACGACCAAGGCCGATGCCAATGTGAAGAGAGAGGCTCCGAGGCAGATTGGGAAGCAGGAGCCGGTCAAGAGCGAGGTCAGGTAAATCATGCTGCGCACGTCCTATTACGGCAACTCGTTCCTCGGGCTGTTTTTCAGGGCCAACGACAGCGTGCTCCTTGCGCCGGTGGATGCTCCGGACAAAGTGGTTGGGGCTATGGAAAGCGAGCTGAAAGTGAGGACTGTGCGGGCCTCCATGGCAAATTCAAACCTGCTCGGGCTCTACACCGCGATGAACAATAATGGGGTCGTGGTGCCGAACGTGATAGAGGAAGGCGAGGCCAGGGCACTGAAGGAAGCCGGGCTCAACGTGCTCGCCTCCCGTGAGCTGAACAACGCGCACGGGAACAACCTGTGCGTAAACGACAAAGGAGGATTGGTAAACCCGCACGTGGATTCTTCCGAGAGGAAGAAGATGGGGGAGGGGC
>JAQTMJ010000026.1 GCA_028714395.1 Candidatus Iainarchaeum sp.
TCGTTTCCGAGAGCGAAAAGGGTGGAAAGTACGTGTTCAAAATAGTGGATGCGGACCCGGCTGCGCTCATGAAAATGGCCCAGATGGTTACCCAGAGCGAAAACGGGGCGGTCGCAATTGCGAACAAGAACGGGAACCTGGTGTGCGCTGCCGGAAAGAAATCCAAATTCAAGGCCAATGAAATACTCCAAGAAGTGGTGAAGAAGTACGGGGGAAAGGGAGGCGGAAGCGCTCAGCTGGCGAGCGGAAGGATAGAAAAAATAAATTAAAAAAGCGGCATTATTTTTGTGTCGTTCCGGTTCGGTCAGATGGTCGTATTCAGATACCCATACCGAGCTGGAAAAGTAGTTTCCCTACGTGTACCGCCACCTCCGTATTCCTCTCGTATCTGTCTATTGATGCCAGCAGGTTCATAACCGTGGTATCGTTCAAGACTCCGCTAGCGTACGAGAGTTTGAGAATTTTTATACCCTCAATCACTTCCGAAATGTTCCGGCTCCCGAGCGTTCTCTGCATTTCCATTATCGGTTGTTCGCGCAGGACCGTTGTAATGTACTTAATATAATCCATAACGTATGATGTCTCCTCGGGCAAGCCACCACGAGCGTATTCCTCTACACGTCTGATGTTCCTGCATGCGGTATAACTAGTTATAACACCTCCCGCGTGCACACCATAACCCAAGTGCATATCAAGAAGCCGTTCGGCGGCTGCTTTAGCAAGCCGCGGTCTTTCATTTTTGCTTGCCTCCTTTAGCCCCCTTAGCATCTTGGCAAATTCCTTTTTTTCTTGGAAATTTTTTGATTCATTCGGTTCACGATGCGGAGTTCCGAAGATTTTTTTGAATTGGAGTTTTGCCGGCGTATTATTCATGGAGATTAATGTTCTAGAATCTGTTTTCATGCCCTCACCTAGTGCGATTATGTATGAAAAACATTAAAAATAGTGGTTAAGAGTAGTTTATTGTTTAACAATCAGGCTCGGTTTCTTCAAAAATTCGAATTTTTCCGGATCAGCCCAGAATTCCTTCAGCAAATCCGAGCAAACAAAACCGTATCTCATGTTCAGGTCAGAAGCCTTCAGCTTCTCGGTTTTGCGCACCACGCAATTCCCGTTGGGCTCAAGCCCGAAATCGGTGACATAATAAGCCGCGCCTCGGTCCTCTTTGTATGCAGAATAGTCGGATTCAAAGCCATCCGCAACAAGGTTTCCCAGTATGAGCACCCTGTCCGGACTCGCGTTTATCGTGGTATGACCCCAATTTGGGGGTATGAGGAGCGCCTGGCCCTTCTCCCCGTAGGTGACCATCACGTCCAGGCTCGCGTCGCTCCTGGGCTTCTGGAATATGAACAATGCTCTTCCTTCCAGTATCTGGTAAACCTCAGGGTAGCTCAACCCTTTTTCTGCAAGAGGGTGGTAATGGCCGTAGGTTTTCGCGTACTCGCCGTCTATCCTTTTCGGAGGGATAATCGTGATATCGTACCTGAGCCCTTGCTTTGCCGCGATGGAGCGGAACATGAAATAGAGCGGGAAATCACTGAGCACCGGTTGTCTTTTCATGAGCACATCGTTCATCTGGGAGAGGTTGCGCACGCTGAACTCCTTCACCTCGCCGTTCACGAACACGCTCCTGCCGACTATCTCGAGCTTGACCGGCTCCGAGTAATAAACCGTCATAGGCTGTCCTCGAAGTCCTTGTGCATCAGGAATTCGCGCCTTTTCTCAAGCGTCTTGTAGGTCACCAGCTTCTCCTGCTTCATCTTGTGCAGCAGCGCGCGCAGGAAATTCACGAATTCGCCGTGCAGCTGGTTGTTCTGGGTTACTTTTGCCTCGAGCTTCTCTATCGTCCTGTAGAGCTTCACCATGTTGCTCGCTGATATGAATATGCGCCTGTTGCTCTCGGTGGAGAGGTGGGCTTCGAGCACCTTCTTTATCATCTGGGTTTCCTTCTGAAGCTTTGCGTTATCATCGTCGCCTTTCTCCACCTCCAATTCGAAAGTGCGCGCCATCTGCGCGAAATACTCCCAGTCTTCCTCGGCAACGCGCTTTTTCATGTCCGGATTCAGTTCCATACGCCAGTAGATTCCGGGGCAATATATAAATAGTTTGCTGATTTTCAGACGCTCTGGCCGAAGCTGCCTCCATGAATTTATGAGGATGAGTGTCAGTGCCACCTTTTAACGCAGCGAAAAACGCAGCATAGCATCTGAGAACGTTAAAATGAGTGTCAGCAGCAGCGTGCTTTCCCGAGCGTAGCTCAGTAATGGCGGCGCCGTGAAGAGGCTTAACTTCCGTGTTCGGTATGGGAACGGGTGTTGCCCTCAACCTATGGCCGCTGACATCTAGTTGATGCTAAGAAGGGTTTTTAAACTCTTACTTTTTCTTCTCGGTTTCGGCCTTTCCCCCGTTCTTTGCAGTGCTTATGCCGAGCAGTTTGTAGAGCGGGCAGAATCCGAATATTCCGGTGAGCAATAATACTACAGCGAGAGCGAGCACCACCCAGCTCAGGGGATAGGTTACGCTTATCCCGAGCGTGCCTGTGTAAACCAGTGCGAGTATTATGCCCAGCACAACCCGCACGCCTCCGTCAATGTCTGACATGTTCTTTTCCATCCGCTCACCTACTGGTAGCTACCCAGAAAAGCCTTTAAATATTTTCACTTCCATATATGTTTGCTTATTTCATCAGGCTAAGTGCTAATCTCAATCCTGCTGAAAGGACAAATTTTCAAAAATCTAAGGTGATAGAATGGCAAGACAGGTATCAGGTCAGGAATCCTCGGTAATGTCCGAGGGCTCGCAGAGGATTCTGGGAAGGGACGCGATGAGGATAAACATCGCCATAGGATACGCGGTCGCGAACATAATCAAGACCACGCTGGGCCCGAAGGGCATGGACAAGATGCTCGTTTCTGACCTTGGGGACATTGTGATAACCAACGACGGGGCCACCATCCTGGAGGAGATGAACGTGGAGCACCCTGCCGCGAAACTGATGGTGGAGGTCGCGAAAACCCAAGACAAGGAGGTGGGGGATGGAACCACCACGAGCGTGGTCATTGCCGGGAACCTGCTCAAGAAAGCCGGCGATCTGCTGGACCAGAACATACACCCCACATCGGTGATAAAGGGCTACGAGCTGGCGAGCAAGAGGGCAGAGGATGTGCTCAAGAAGCTTTCCGAGAAAGTCCAGTCTGATGACGTGGAAACGCTCAGGAAAATCGCGCTCATATCCATGGGCTCCAAGGGAGTGGGAAGCGAGAGCGAGAAGGCAAAAATTGCGGGGCTTGTGGTTACCGCACTCAAGCAGGTGCTCGACAAGAAGGACGGCAAAATCGTCATAGACCAGGAGCTCATCAAGATCGAGAAGAAAGCCGGCGGGGAGGTGCTGGATACTGATTTGGTTACGGGCGTGCTCGTGGACAAGGAGGTTGTGCACTCGGGAATGCCCAAGAACCTGAAGAACGCGAAAATCGCGCTCATAGACGCGGCGCTCGAGATAGAGAAGACCGAGACCGACGCGAAAATAGAGATAACCAACCCGAACCAGATGGAAGCTTTCCTGAAGCAGGAGGAAAAAATGCTCAAGGAGATGGTGGACAAGATTGCGGCCACAGGAGCGAACGTGGTGTTCTGCCAGAAGGGCATAGACGACGTGGCGCAGCACTATCTTTCCAAGGCCGGGATTATGGCTGTGAGAAGGGTGAAGAAGAGCGACATGGAGAAGCTCGCAAGGGCCACGGGTGCGAAAATAGCCTCGAGCCTTGATGATCTGGGCGAGAAGGACATGGGCTTCGCAGGAACAGTGGTTGAGAAAAAGATCGGCGGGGAAGCCATGGTTTTCGTGGAGAACTGCAAGGACCCGAAGAGCGTTACCATATTCGTGCGCGGGGGCACCGACCACGTGGTGAGCGAGGTGGAAAGGGCGGTGAAGGACGCCATAGGCGCGGTCTCCTCGAGCCTGGAGGACGGCGCTTTTGTAACAGGAGGCGGGAGCGTGGAGATGGAGCTCTCGAAGGAGCTCATGAATTACGCGACCGAAATAGGAGGGAGGGAGCAGCTTGCAATCCAGGCGTTCGCAGAAGCGCTGGAGAGTATACCGCGCACCCTTGCCGAGAACGCTGGCATGGACCCCATAGACACGCTTGTGAGCCTGAGGACCAGGCACAAGGACAAGGAGGGGAAATACATCGGGGTGGACGTGCTTGCCGGGAAAGTCGGGGACATGTTCAAGAACGGCGTGCTTGAGCCCGCAAAGGTGAAGAGGCAGGCCATGACCAGCGCCACCGAGACCGCGAGGCTCATCCTGAGGATTGATGATATAATAAGCTCCAAGGGCAAGAGCGCGCCCATGGGCCCTGGTGGTCCAGGGGGCATGGGAGACGAGATGTAATCTCAGGCAATAGCGCTCCTTTTTATTTCTTTTTATTCATTCTTATTCTGTTTTAGCAGATGGCGAAACCAGTATAGGTGGTAAAGTGAAATTCCCATGGATAAATGGCTCAGCCATGCGTAATCCAAAAGGCAAAATGCAAGAACTCATGAGTTATGCCGAGGCAAAAAATGTTGTGCAGCTCGAGTTAGCACTCAAGCTCGCGAAGCGCGAGAGTTTGCTCGCAGATAAATCCAAAACTTATTCTAAGGATGAAATAGAGTACGCCCAGGATGCGCTATTGGGGATTCTCAAGGACTGTAAAGACATGTCAAAGCTTAGAGGCATAGCCAAAGACGAGGAGCATTCGGTAGAGTTCAGGAGCCTGGCGCTCAAGGTTTCGATGGCTCTGTCCTGGGAGATCGGAAAACAAGAGCCCCTACACGAGAAGCCGCGCGGCAGGGTATGGACAATTAACTAGCATTCTTGTTTTTTGTTCTTCGGACTGCATTTGTTTAATGTAACTATAGTTACAAACCCACTGGAAGCCATCCCTCTTTGCTTCTTTATAAATGGCGGCTCAGGAGTAGTTCCGCCCCAGAGGAAAGATGGACATGATAGAAGATGAAATCGTGCATTGGTGGAAGGACGACAAAGGCGAGCAGCACAGGACTATTTTCCGGATAGAAAGCGATTCTCCCACCCAGAGCAACGGCTTCCCGCGGGACGGGGTGATAAACGTAAGAATAATGAACACCGTTTCAGCAACCGCGATAAAGCTCTCGCCCGCAGAAGCGCTCCAGGTGAGCACCCAGCTCCTTGCGGTCGCAAAGGACCTTCTCAACCAAAAGAGGAGCATGTGGCAGAACCACGAAGACTAAAAATAGAAAACGCTTATTTGCACAGATGGTCGTTCTCGTCGCATCCTTCCCCTGCTGCGCAATCACTGTCCTGGGCGCAATAGCCCACCTTGGTGGTGCACCTGTGCATCACCGTATCGCAGTACTGCCACGACCCGCAGTCCAGGTAGCTGTTGCACATGTCCCTTTTGGGCTGGCACAGGTGCCTGGTGGGCTCGCAAAGCTCCCATGAGGTGCATTCCCTGTCGCTGGCGCAGAATCCTGTCCTCGCAATGCACTTGTTCAGGTTCTCGTCGCATTTTGCCCAGCTCTCGCAGTCCAGATCGTTCCTGCAGAAGCCGGCCTTGGGCTCGCAGCCATTCACGGACACGTTGCAATACTGCCACAGCTGGCACTGATAATCGGAATCGCACCTGTCCGGAAGCGGAACGCACTTGCTGTCCAGCACGTCGCACTGCTGCCACGATGCGCAGTCGTAATTGTTGTAGCACAGCCCGGGCTTCGGCCTGCAGGTGTGGGTCTGCGGGCTGCATATCTCGAGCTGCGGGTCGCACACGCTGTCGTTGTCGCAGAATCCGGGCTTGGCGGTGCAGTTCTGCTGGAGGCACTGCTGCCAGCTCGGGCAGTCCGCGCCCAGCCTGCACAGCCCCGGTTTGTAAAGGCAGTTGTGGCTCGTGGTGTTGCACATCTTCATGCTGTCGTTGCAATCCGAATCCGCGTTGCACCTTTCAGGCGCCAGGACGCACACCTTCTTGCTCATGTCGCACACCTGCCACTGCTTGCATTTCGCGTCCGAGTCGCAGCTCTGGCTCCCCCCAGGGCACCCCGCAAGCAGCAGGAAAGCGAACACGGCTAGGCCGAAAACAAGATAGGATTTATTCATATGAACACCATACTCAGTTTTCTATTTCCATAAACATTATTTAAATCTTCTCCAGAGCTTTGGCAAGCTCGGAAAGCGATTTTATTTCCGCGTCCGCACTGCTTTTCCCCTCCGAATACTTGGCGCCCTTCCTGCGCACCCTCACGGTCTTCCAGCCAGCTTCCTTCGCAGGCCCTATGTCCTTTTCCTCCCTGTCCCCTATCATCACGCACTCCGAAGCTTTCGCGCCGACCATCCCGGCTATCTTCCTGTAGAATCCAGGGCTTTTTCCCACTCCCAAATCCTCTGAAACGAAAGCATCACTGAACAGCAGCGCGAGCCTCATGCATATGAGCTTGTCCCACTGCTTCACCGCGATTCCCTCGCTCGCAACGTACAGCGGATATTTTTCCCTGAGCTTGAGCAGGGCAAAAGGCGCATCCGGGTACGGCTGTATGGATGCCTTGGTGTTATGATAGGAGCCCACGGCAGCAGCAACAAACCTCGCCCTTTTTTCCTTCTCCACCCCGAGCTTTTCCAGCAGGTAGTCAAAATGGTTTGAGTAATTCGAGCCCTTCTCCCTGATGACTTCCTCCAGCTTCCGCGCCACCTTTTCGTAATCCGCGTCCAGGCCCAGCTCAATCATCGCGTTGAGCGCGTTCCTCCTCGCGAGGTTGGAAAATTCGGTTGACGGGAAAATCACGTCGTCAATGTCGAAGAACAGCAGTTTTCCGGCTTTTGCCATGCACCTGCATCGTTTCCATTCTTTTTATATCCTTCTTCCAGCAGTCCAGCCAGCATTCGTTTGCAGTGTGTTATTTTATGGATTTTAAATACTGCTGTGCATAACCCTCTTATGAACAAGCTCATTCTTGATTCTCTTGTTTCCGTCCATTTCCTGGGCAGGGCCAAGGATTATTTTCGCGCCCGCGAGATTGCCCGGAAAAACGGCATGAGACTCCTGAAGGAAGTAATGCACGAGGAAATCCTAGTTTACTCCGATCTCTGGAAATCGCTCGCCGCCATCTACAAATTGGTTCCCTACCCGTCGGTTGCCGACGAGCTGCTTGTTTATCCTGAGCGCTTCGGCAGCTTCAAAAAAGACGTGGATGTGGTTGACTGGTTCGAATCCACCTATGGGGCAAAACCTGCAAAGCTGCCGGCTTCATACCTTTCGGATCCGAAATACTTCAGTGCGGATTCGGATTACAACCGGATTTTCAGAATACGCGCAGGCCTGCTGGTAACCCCCTCAGAAGTGGAGGAAACCCCGAGCCACATGGTGGTGCACGTAGACCCTGCCATGCCGATAAGAATAATCTATCCGTTTCTCCAGCGTTTAGAAGTAGGGTGCGCAGATCCGCGCACCGGAATCCCGTGCTTTTATCCGCTCAACACGCTGGATTCGCTGGATGAGACCGAGCTCAGGCTGCTTCAGCGGACACAGGGACCAGGAGTGCATCCCATAGTGCGCGACACGGAAAACCACTTCGAAGGCACAACATTAGACTGGCGCAGGGTGCTATCCTATTACAGAACGCGGGAAAGCGGCTATGGAATTCTCGCCTATGACCCCAGAAGCGAGCCTATTTCTTAGCAAAAACCAGGTAAGCGGTGTGCATGAGCCCCAGGTGCACCGGCCGCACCCCGTACTCCCTTACTTCATACTCGCGCACGATGTTCTCAAGCATGAAAATGTCCATAAATCCATTCGCGTGGCATTCTATGAAAAACGCTTTAGCCTGCTCCACGTTCGGCAGGTAGCCCACAAGCCATCCTTCCTTCCTGAGCGCCCCGTGCGCAATTAGAACCCCTTTTTCCGCGTCGGGCAGATCCAGCGTCACCAGATCCACTTCCTTTTCCTCAATCCCTTCAAAAACATCCCTGCTCTTCAGCTCCACGTTTTCCATTCCGGCCTTTTCCACATTCCTTTTCGCCAATTCATAGAATTCAGGCTTCCTCTCGTAAGAATACACTTTCTTGCATATGTTCGCGAGCGCAACCGTAAGGAATGCGCTTCCAGCCCCTGCATCCACGCACACGCTCTCCTTCCCCACTCCGGTGTAAGCGATAATAAGCCCGATGTCCTTGGGCTGTATGATTGCGGGTC
>JAQTMJ010000027.1 GCA_028714395.1 Candidatus Iainarchaeum sp.
CACACCGCCGACATAGGGATAATAGCCGAAGGCCCGACTTTCGAGAAAGCGCTCGAGAGCGCTGCGCAGGGAATGTTCTCCCTCATGGGCAAATCCAGGCAAAAGGAAAAAATAGAGCTTTCGATGGAGCGTGAGCGCAGGGATGAACTGGTGGTGTTCCTTTTCTCAGAGATACTGGCGCGCTGCGAGTCCGAAGGTTTTCTTCCCTGCAGGATGAAGGTGCTCGAATCCACCCCCAACTCAGTGCGCGTCCAGGTGCTTGGGGAATACAAAACGCTTAAAAACATAATAAAAGCAGTCACCTTTCATATGCTCGAAGTGAACCAGGAGCACGGCACGTGGAAAATCCAGGTGCTCTTCGACATATGAGTGGACCGCATGGGCTTTGATTTCGGGAACGTGGACATGAAGCACGAATTCATAGCCGCGCTTACTGTTTTCCTCGCATCTTCCTACATACTCTTCCTGAACCCGGGCATAATGCACGATGCGGGCATAGATCTGGAGGGTGCGTTTTTCGCGACCGCCCTTGCGGCCGCAGCAGGCACGCTCCTCATAGGGCTCATCGCGAACAAGCCCTACGTGATAGCGCCCGGCATGACCCTCAACATCTTCTTCACCTACACCCTGGTGAAAACCTACGGCATAAGCTGGCAGGTCGGAGTTGCCGCGGTGATATTTTCCGGGGTGATACTGCTCGCGCTCTCGCTCACCAGCGTGCGCGTGTGGTTCTCCCAGGCCATACCCTCAGGGATAAAAAAAGGCATCCTTGGAGGGGTGGGCCTTTTGCTCGTGTTCGTGGGGCTCATGCGCGCCCAACTCGTGGTCCCATCCGCCTTCACCATCGTGGGCCTGGGCAACATTCTCTCCCCCGAAGCCCTTCTGGCGGTGTTCGGGCTGATAATAACCTGCGTGCTCTTCCTGCGCAACATACGCGGCGCATTCCTGTTCGGCATGCTCGCGACCACCCTGCTTTCCATACTGGTACATTACCTCACCGGAACCCAGCCTGCCTTGGAGATTTTCGGGCTTCCCCACAATCTCGACGCGGTCGCATTCAAATTCGACATTGCCGGCCTGACCAGCCTGAGCATGCTCGGGCCGGTGCTCGCGCTCTTCATGGTCGCGTTCTTCGACACCATAGGAACGTCAACCGCATTGCTCACCCGCGCATCCAAAGGAGCCAAGAAAATCAAGACCGGGGAAATGGAGAAGATAATGGTGAGCGACTCGCTCGCAACGATAGTGGGGGGAATTCTGGGCACTTCGCCCCAGGCGGTTTACGTGGAAAGCGCGGCAGCCCAGGATGCAGGAGGCAAGACCGGGCTGGTTTCGGTGTTTGTCGCGCTGTTCTTCCTGCTCTCGCTCTTCTTCTTCCCGCTGATGAAGCTGGTGCCCATAGAAGCGACAGCGGCAGTGCTGATAATAGTCGGGCTGCTGATGTTCGGGAGCATGAAGAACATAGACATGAAGGATTACAGCGAAAGCCTGCCAGCCTTGCTCTGCCTCGCGGCCATACCCATGACCTTCTCCGTAACCTACGGTATAGGAATCGCAGCCATAGCCTATGTGGCGCTGAAAATATTCACGTTGAAGTTCAAGGATGTACATCCAGGAATGTACATAACCGCGCTGCTCTTCCTCCTGGAATTCCTCGGCTTTTTCAGGTAAAATCAGGTCTCCTTTTTCGGGGTGAGGAGTCTTTTTATCTGCTCCATGTTCATGTTGTGGGATTTCACGAATTCCAGCTTGCCGTTCTGCTCGGCAAGGTATTCGAGCATTTTCCCGGTTTTTTTGTCCACAACAGTTATCTCCGTAAATTCGTTTCCAACGCGCATAGTGAGTATGAGCGCCACTTTATTCAGCTCTAGCTCCACGCTATAAACAAGGTTTTCCTCCGTCTTGTTTTTGCTGTCCACGTGCTGGATGGCACGTATTACTTTCGCGTTTTCGAATATCGTACCTTTAAAGTTCATGGCCGGGTTTTCATCTTTTTTCATGCCATCACGTTCATATGAAGTTGCACGTACCTCAATACTGAATCATCACCTAGTATACCTTTATTATTAAGATTATTAATACCTTGATTGATTGCAACAACCGCATTCTTGAGACCTTCATCATAATTTTTCTTTACCGGCATGAATTTGCTTAAATCAGGGAGTGACCTCTGAGGTTTTTGAGCTTTAAGGGCATCTTTAAGGGAGTCTTCAGCTATTGGCGTTATATCAACTTGTTTTTGATTGACTTGTTTTTGCGGATCCATGTTCTCACCCACATATTATCTAAACTTGAAACAATATATATGTTTGCTTTGCAGCATAACTAAATTTTCTTTGGAAGTTTTTTTAGCATATTAATGTTATTATCATTGGCACTATATTCCTTCCTGAGTTTTTGTTTTGGCACTATGAACGTTTCCCCGCGTTTAGGGTCATAAGTGTACTCAGCTTTCAGGTTCCAATTTTGATTATCATGTATAAGAACGGTGGTTGCGTCGTTTTTCCGCTCCTTGACCAGGCTCATTCTAAATTTCTCGTATCCAGGAATTTCTATTTCTATCTGGTATATGGTCCGGTTGCTTTGTATTTCCTTTTCGTTGTATGTGATCCTTTTCGCCCCATTTTCCGCGATTTCACGCAGCATCTTGTTTATTGTTTCATCAGCGCTTCCTATTCTGGGCATATTTAAAATTTCAGACGCTATGCCCCTAAGCTCTTTCTCAGCCGCGCCCTGCTTTTCGGGCTTGTTCTGTTCCTGTTCGTCAGCATGAAGCCCATAACCAGTCATTCTTACCTTTGCCATACGCCCACGTTCAACACTCCTCTAGAAACAATAAATAGCTTTGCATTTAATAGAATATCCTCGAAAGGTAATCTTATGAGTAGGTATTTCGGCACAAACGGCGTAAGGGGCGTATTCACCGAGCTCACTCCTGAGCTTGCGCTCAGGCTTTCCCAGGCATTCGGGCTCTGGTCCGGCAAGGAAAAAATCCTTGTAGCCCGGGACATGCGCCTCACCGGTGAGTGTTTGCTTTCAGCAGTGAAGAGCGGCCTAGCTTCAGTAGGCTGCGAAGTGCTCGATTTAGGCTTATGCTCAGCCCCGGGTGCGGAACTCATGCTGAAAAAGGAGCGCGGGAACGGCCTAATAATAGTTACAGCGTCCCACAACCCCCCTGACTGGAACGCGCTCAAATTCGTGGACAAAAACGGCATAACCGTTTCCCGCGAGCGCGGAGAGGAAATAGAGAAATTGATGGAAAAAGCAGCGCTCGCAAAATGGGACGAAGTGAAGCCCATGCGCAAGGTTCCCTATTCAGCGGAACAGCATGCGGAAGCGATTGAAAAAACAGTTGATTTGAATAAGATAAGGAAGGCGAACCTCAGGCTCGCGCTGGATTTCGGGAACGGCACAAGCGCCCTCTACTCGGACATGTTCAAAAAGCTCGCAAAAGTGACCGCGATAAACTCTGACATAGATGGAAAATTCCCCGGGCGCCCCTCGGAGCCCAGCGAGCCCAACGTACAGAACCTCGTGAATTTAGTTAAGCAGGGTGGCTATGACGCCGGTTTCGCATGGGACGGGGACGCGGACCGCTTCATCGCAATTGATGAAAAGGGGAATTTCATAGTCGGGGACAAGATTTTCGCCCTGAGCGTCCTGCTCAAGCTGAGAAAAGAGGGCGGCAAATCCATCGCCACCACGGTTGCAACGAGCAGGGCCGCCGAGGATATTGCGAAAAAATACGGCGCAAAAACCGTTTACACGCAGGTAGGCGCACCCTACCTTTCCGAAGCCATGGCAAAACAGGATGTTGCAATTGCAGGCGAAGAGGTTGGAGGCGTAATCTGGCGTGAATTATCCTTTGCAAAGGACGGCCCGGCAACCGCCGTAAAGCTGATGGAACTCATGGCAGAGAAGCCGCTTTCCAGCTGGATTGCAGAGCTTCCCCAATATTACAACGCGAAGACGAAAATCCACTTCTCCAAGGAAAAGAAGCTGGAAATAATAGAAAAACTGTCCAAAACCTCAAAAGGAAAGGTGAACAAACTGGACGGAATAAGAATCGATTTCGAGGATTCCTGGGTGATAGTGCGCGCCTCAGGCACCGAGGATTACATACGGATTTTCGCTGAAGCTAGAACAAAAGAAAAAGCTGAAAAACTGGTAAAAGAATATGAAAAAACAGTGCTGGCGCTCTAAAGTTCGCCCACTCTCCTCTTTATCCTTCTCTTGAGCCTTTTTCTCTTCTTCTTTACCCATTTCCATCTCATCTTTCCCTTCTTCTTCCACTTCCTCGGCTTGTCTCCCAGAAAATCACCTGAATGAGTATTTTATTTGAGTATAACGTTGTGAACAAACTTTTTTAAATTAGACTTTTAAGATTATGCCCCCATAATATAATTATCAAAACGTTAAAAGGTGATTTGTTATGTCAGGTCTTCTTGCCGGCGGCCTTGTGGTGGCCCTGCTGGCCGTGATAGGTGATCTGCTCGTGTTGGCGCTCATAGTCGCGCTCATATACAACCGCCTGATCCAGCTCAAGGTGCGCATAGACAACGCCTGGGCACAGATAGACGTGCAGCTCAAGAGGCGCTACGACCTCATCCCGAACCTCGTGGAAACGGTCAAGGGATACGCGAAGCACGAAAAGGGAACATTCGAGGAGATAGCCAAGCTCAGGTCCCAAATAATTACGGGCACCCCTGCCGAGCGCTCCAAGGCCAACGACATGCTCAGCGGCGCGCTCAAATCCCTGTTCGCAGTGGCTGAAAACTACCCGCAGCTCAAGGCCAACGAGAATTTCAAGGCCCTCCAGGACGAGCTTGCAGGGACCGAGAACAAGATATCCTACGTGCGCATGGCCTACAACGACACGGTGATGGAGTTCAACACCGCCATAAAGACTTTCCCGAACAACCTGCTTGCAGGCATGCTCGGCTTCAAGGACGCGCAGTTCTTCCAGACCGAAAACCCTGCAGAGCGCGCGAGCGTCAAAGTGCAGTTCTGATTTTTACTTTTTAACTTAATTCTCCAAGTGAGCCCATGGACAAGGTCAACATATTCGATGCCATAGAGGCGAACAAGCGCAATTCCATAATCCTGATTCTTCTAATGTCCGGCCTGCTTTTCCTCGCGGTCGCGGCCACGGGATACCTGTTCGGCTTCAACGAATTCGGCATCATTTTCGCGCTCTTCATAACCGCAATTTACGTGTTCTTCGCCTACGGCGCAGGCGCCCAGACCATACTTTCCATAAGTGGCGCCCGGCAGCTGGCAGATAACGAAGAGCCATTCCTGCAGAACGTGGTTGAGGGCCTTGCAATCGCTGCAGGCGTCCCGAAACCCAAAATCTGGGTGATGGAGGACCCGGGCATGAATGCATTCGCTACAGGAATGGACCCCAAGAACAGCCACATAGTGTTCACCCGCGGCCTGCTCAAGAACATGGGGCGCGAGGAGCTGGAAGGAGTTGCAGCCCATGAGATGTCCCACATAGGCAATTACGACATAAGGTTCGCCACCCTTGCTGTGGTGATGGTAGGAGCAATAGCCCTCATAGGGGAATTCGGCTGGCGCTTCGCAGCCTTCGGGGGCCGGAGGGACGAGAGGAGAGGCGGGAACGGTGTGCTGCTCATCCTAGCCCTTATATTTGCAATACTCGCGCCCATATTCGCTACCCTGGTGAAGTTCGCACTTTCAAGGCAGCGCGAATACCTCGCAGATGCGAACGCGGCGAAGCTCACCCGCTATCCGGCTGGACTCGCAAGCGCTTTGGAAAAAATAAGCGGCCATGCATCCGTCGCAGGCGCCACCAGCACTACAGCATCCCTGTACATCGCGGACCCGCTCAAAAAAAGCATGCTCACCGGCCTGTTCGCCACCCATCCGCCGGTCGAGGACAGGATAAAAAGACTGAAGGCAATGTAGTTTAACTGGATCTCATATAGCACGTCCTATATCATATTTTCCAGTGCCGATGTCGAATATGTCAAAATCCAGTCCGCCCTTCTTTTCAATCTCGGAATTCACATAATCAAGCAGAAGCCTTTTCACCTGTTTGTACTCCTTTTGTGAAACTTCCCTATTGAGCACGGCATATCGCGCGCCTTTCAGATTGAAGCAAAATATGCCCTCCTCCACCTTCTCGCAGTTGTGGCAGAAGTAACAGTTGCGGCACGAATAGCAACTGTCGCAGCCGAAGCAGTTGGAAACAGAAGTCACATTATCGCAGTCGATGCAGAATCTTGAGTACAGCGTGCGGAAGTAACCGCCGAAAATATATTCCGATTCGGTCACTGCGGTGTGGAACGCGGAATGTTTTGCCCCTGTCGCAGCCCAGATTTTATAGCAACTGGCCGAGTCAAAGCGGGATACGCAATCTACGCAGTTTTGCACCTGCCCCTCAACGACTTCCAGGCTGGAAACCGCGATTTTCTCCACCCTTTTCCGCACTTCAGAGAGCGAAGGGATTCCATCATCTGGAATTTCAATGTGATTCTTGCCCGAATCAAGCGCTTTCTGGAGCGAAACTAGACAGGATGCTGGAATTTTGCCCAATACCGGCAAATCCACCCAGTAAGCCGTTCCGTCAGCCCGTTCAATTCTTCGCACCTCAAGCATCCTTTTTGAAAGCCAGGAAGCGGTGCGGCCTGAAACATCATGCGGCTTGGAGAGGACTATTTTGGCGGTCGCGGCAAAATCGGCTTTGGCGAATTCCGGAATCTCCTCTCTTTCGGATGCTATCCCTCCACTCGAACTTTTGCCGCTATTCTCTTTCGGGAACAAATCAGCGATGGAAAAAATACGCTTCTTTTTCCTTAGGATATCCGCCATTTCCATTACGAGCTTTTCCTTGAGCTCTAAATAACGCTCCTTGGAGAGCTGAAGATTGCCTATCGCATAATTTTTCGAGCGGAGGTTGAAGCAAAAGATGCAGTTGCTGCAGCCTGAGCAGTTCAATGTATAATATGAATCGGAAATTCCGGTTGTGCAGTAGCATTCGAAGCAGCGGGTGACACCCCTGACAAGGCAGTGCATGCAACTCAGGGAGTGACTGACGTTCTTGAAGAAATGAACTCCGTAGATGGAATTCGAATCCCTTCCAACCGAGCAGTAGGCAGCGTATTTCGTATTCGTGATGTTATGGGAGTGCAAAACCTCGATGCAGTCTGCGCAGTTGTCGACTTCCTCTGTATTCATGTTTTTCCCGAACATCTTGTTGCCGCAGAATACTGCATTTTCCTGTGCCGCCCGGAAGAGCGAATCAACGTCCTTGATGTCGTTTATGCCGAAAGCTGGTGAACTGAGTTTGCCGACTTCGTCCTGGGATACGTATTTTGCCCCTTCGGGGTAGTGCGGGCTGGAAACCAGGACGCCTTTGCCTGAAACCATGGAGCGCATCGACTTGGAAGGGAACATCCCTTGCTTGAAGTACTGCTCAAAATCCGAAAGCTCGCCTATTTCCTTCCCGAAGAGCAGCTTGCAGGTGTGCTTGAAGTCCGAATCGAGCTTGCCCATGCTATCAGATACGCTTTCACAAATGGTAAAAATAAAGAGCTATTCGTTCTCCACGAGGAAATCCTTTAGCACTTCCCTGGCCTTCTTCGTTTTGTCAGTTTTCAGCGCAATCACGGTGTGCTTTCCGTCCCTGGTGAGCAGGTGCACATTGATGATATTCACCTTCTCCTTTGAAAGCAGGCTGGTTATCCTGTTCAGCTCGCCGGGCTTGTCGTCCACCTTCACCGCGAAATAATCCTCCTTTATGTTCTTGTAGCCGTTCTCCCCAAGCACCGCCACCGCCTTCTTGTTGTCGCTCACCGTGAGCACGAGCACCACCTTATCGCCAACCACGTTGACGCTTATGGTGTCTATGTTGATTTTGTTCTTGGCGAGTATGTATGATATGTCGGCCAGCAATCCAACCCTGTCATTCTCCACGAGAATTATCGGCTTCATGCAATCACCTATATTTTGTATACCTGAGCCTGCGGCACTCCCGCGATGCTGATTACCTGGGATTTCTCCAGCAGCCCTTCCCTGGCTGCGAGTTCCGTAGCCTCTCTCCCAACAACGTTTAGATGAGAAGCTTTTTATTGCTTTCAGCACCCCAGCCTCGTCCACAAGTTCACCCTTATAAAAACCCCCGTACTTCTCGAGGTCCAGCTTCCTCCCGCCCT
>JAQTMJ010000028.1 GCA_028714395.1 Candidatus Iainarchaeum sp.
CGAAGCTAGGTAGATTTTCGCCTTCGGGGAGCCCATGCGGCCAGTGAAGTTCCTGTTTGAGGTGGAAACGCACACATCATTTTCATCAAGCACGCCCATGTGCCTGCCCAGGCAGGAACCACAGCCTGGGGCCCTATTATCGCTCCGGCTTTTGAAAATTCCATAAGATAACCACGCTCGAGCGCCTGCTCGTAGACTTCCCTGCTTGCCGGAGTAATTATGAACTTCATGCCTTCCTTCACCCTGCGGCCCTTGATTATTCTATTCGCGATTTCCAGATCCTCAATCCTGCAATTGGTGCAGGAGCCCAGGAACACCTGCGTGATCGGGGTGCCTTCAACTTCCGAGACAGCAACGTCGCGGTCTATGTCCGGCGGGCACGCGATTGTGGGCTCGGCCTTGGAAATGTCGTATTCGCGCACATCTGAGAATTCAGCGTCCGCATCCGAGCGCAACTCCTTGAACGGCTTGTAGCGGCCCTGGCGCTCCAGGTAGATTTTGGTCTGCGCATCGGCAGGTACTATGCCGGTTTTCGCTCCTATTTCCGCGCACATGTTCGCGAGCGTTAGCCGCGAGGGGACATCGAAATCCTTTATGGAGGAGCCTCCGAATTCGACCACCTTGTAATTGGCTCCTTCGGATGACATGTCCTTGGCTATTGAAAGTATCACATCTTTCGGGTAAACTCCAAGGGGAAGCTTTCCTTCCAGGTTTATCTTTATGGTTTCAGGGACTTTCAGCCAGATTTTGCCGGTTGCCATCGCGACTGCTGCGTCCGTGGAGCCGAAGCCCATGCACAGCGCGCCCATTCCTCCTCCCGTGGGGGTGTGGGAATCCGCACCTGCAAGTATTGTGTTCGGTTGGGTGAAGCGCTCGGCCATCACCTGGTGGCACACGCCGTCGTAGTAGATTTTTATCCCCTGTGCGGTGCAGAATTTCCTTATCTTCTGGTGCATCTCTGCCATCTGCAGGCTGGGCGCAGGGAACGCATGGTCGAAGAATATGAATATTTTCGAAGAATCAAACACTTTTTTCGCAATCTGCTCGAACGGCTCTATCGCCCAGGCAGTGGTGGTGTCGTGGGCGAGCACGTAAT
Organism: Candidatus Iainarchaeum sp.; assembly: GCA_028714395.1. Taxonomy (GTDB): domain Archaea; phylum Micrarchaeota; class Micrarchaeia; order Anstonellales; family Bilamarchaeaceae; genus JAHJBR01. The sequence goes on from JAQTMJ010000028.1 coordinate 1,097, forward strand.
CAACATTGGCTACCGCTATGTCGCCCAGGGAAAGCTTCCTTCCCGCGTGGGCTGAAAGTATCTTCTGCGCGAGCGTTTCTCCCATTCCAGCATCCCTATTGCTTTGAAGTGGTTTCCAGCACCAGGTAGGTGGTGGTTTCCTTCACTCCTTCGCAGGCGCGCACCGCTTCCACCAGCTCGTTTATGTCGCGTATGGAATCGCTCTGCGCGAGTATTAGTATGTCAAGCGCGCCGGTAATCTCGTATATCGTCTGCACGCCTTTCACGTCCTTGAGCGCCGAGACTATCCTTGCGGTCTTGACTTTCTCGTCTGTCACCGCGCCTATGAACACCGATATTCCATTCTTCATGTTTTACACCCCATTGAGTTTAATCGCATATCTTCATACCGAGAAATCGAAAAGGTCCTTCTCCTTTTCCTTCAGGCGCCGGAGCGTCCTCTCTATCTGCTCGTCGCTCATGTTCATTCCCAGGGTTTCGGAAAGGTAGCGCAGCACGTTCTTGCCTGAATAGCCTCCAACTACGAGCCTCCTGGTCCTGCCTACGCTCTCGGGGGAATAGGCCTCGTAGGACTTTCCTTCGCGCAGCACAGCCGCGAGATGGGTGCCGCCCTTGTGCCTGAACACGTTCGCTCCCACTATGGGCGCGAACGGGTCGGTGGGAAGCCCTGTGAATGAGGAAAACGTTTCGGAAAGCTTCGCGAGCTTCGCTACCTTGAGGTCCTTCCTCTGGCCGTAAAGCACCTGGAGCGCCATCGCAACCTCGGCGATTTTGGCTATTCCTGCGCGCTCGCCCGCGCCGTTTATGGAAGCGTGGATGCAGTCAGCCCCTGCCTCTATCCCTGCAAGGGAATTGGCGAGCGCGAGCCCCAGATCGTTGTGGCAGTGCAAATCTATCCCTGCGGAAGTGGTTTCGCGCACGCGCTTAACTATTGAATAGAAAGAAGCAGGAGTCATTATTCCCACGGTGTCGGTTATGGATATCCTGTCCACCCCGGCTTCGGTTATGCGCTTCACCATCTGGAGAAGGTACTCTGGTTCTGTCCTCGAGGCGTCCTCACAGGTGAACCTGAGCTTCAAACCATAGGACTTGGCGAGCGCCACCATTTCCGCAGCCTTGTCCAATGCCTGCTCCCTTGAGAGATGGAGCTTGTTCGCGAGATGGATGTCTGATGTGGAAAGGTAAATTGCGATGAATTTCGGGTCCAGTGCGAGCATGGATTCTATATCCTCTTTCTTAGCCCTGCAATGCACCACCACCGTGGCTGAGAAATTCTCCTGGAGCATGCGCCTCGCTATTTCCATCTGCTTTTGCCCCACTATGGGCGAAACCTCTATGAAATCCACTCCCGCGGCGTCTATTTCGCGCGCAAGCTCCAAAGCGCGCTCCTGGGTGAAATGGACCAGGGGAGCCTGCTCGCCTTCGCGCAGGGTTGAGTCTAGTATGAGCGTTTTTGCCATGGATTGATGATGGGCGGAAGGGTTTTTAAAATAATCGGCTTTTCTTGACTAAAATAAGTGCATTATTCTGATTATTTGACTACATTAGGCTGAAATAGTTTAGAAAAAGACGAAAAGAGCATATAGTTGATGGGGCTTGCGGATGGCTGGATGGCAGCGCAAAGCTTAAAATTAAAGGCAAAAATATCTTAGACGGTGTTCCAATGGATGTGAAAAGCGTGCTTGCAGGGGTTTTCCTTGCCTTCGGTGTGTCCAACCTGCTTTCTGTACTGAATATACCATTCTCTGTGAAGCTGGGATTCAACGTGGCTGGAATAGATATAGGGTCGCTCGTGCTGGCGCTTATTTCGCTGTTTCTCGCGTATTATCTGGTAAGGTCTAGGTAGGCATCTGATGGACTAGACAGTCAGCAGCTCGCCTATCTTGTGTATTTCTATAAGGTTGCTTGCGTGCTTCTGCCTTGTGAGTATGCCTGCCGTGAATAGCGAGGTGTCGCTCTTTTTCATCAGCCCTTTGGAGAGAAGATGGCGCGCTGCGGTGCGTATTATGTGGGCCGAGGGGATTTCTTTTATGAGCACAGGCTCAACCCCGAAATAGAGCGAGAGCTGCCTTTTCACTTTTGGGAACGGGGTGAGCGCTATCAACCGGTCTTTCATCCTGAACCTGGAGAGCATCTTCGCAGTATAGCCCGAGCGGGTGATGCTCACTATTGAATCCAGGGGCATTATCCCTGCCATGGTGAATATGGATTTGCTTATCGCGTCTGAAACGCTCTCGTAGGAAGCCATATTTACGTTGGAGCGCACGCTGGATTCAACTTCCTTCGCGACCGAGCGTATTGTGCTTACTGCCTTGTCAGGGTATTTGCCAATTGCGGTTTCCCCGGAAAGCATTACGCAGTCGCTTCCGTCCAGGATTGCGTTCGCGATGTCGCTTATTTCCGCGCGCGTGGGATAGGGATTCACTATCATGGTTTCCAATACCTGGGTCGCGGTAATCGAAAGCTTGCCTGCGTTGTTGCATTTCCGTATTATTGCCTTCTGCGCGAGCGGAACTTTCTCCTGCCCTATGTCCAAAGCTAAATCCCCGCGCGCGACCATCACTCCATCTGAAGATGAGATTATGCTGTCTATGTTTTCCAGCCCCTGGGAATTCTCTATTTTCGCGATTATGCCGGTTTCAGGATTGAGCTTGGTGCGCAGATGGGAAATATCGTGAATAGTTCTGGTAAACGAAAGAGCTATGTACTCCACACCGCTCCTGTTTGCGAGCGCTATTTCCTCCAAATCCTTTTGCGAGAGCGGAGGAATTGCTAATTTTCTTTTTGGAATGTGTGCGGATTTGTCGCCTTCCAAAGTGTGGGAGTTCAGCGCGCGCATGCGCGCGCATCCCTTTCCGAATCCAACTATTTGCGCTGTGAGTTTTCCGTCCTCAAAGAGTATTTTGTCGCCTTTTTTCGCTTCCCTGGAGAAATCATGGGAAAAGGAATTCGGGCCCGAGAAGGAAAGCGTGAAAACGGAATTTGGGCTGAGCTTGAGCGGGGTTTGGATGTGCGCCCTTAACTCAGGGCCTTTTATGTCAAGAACTATCGGCAAATCGCAGCACTTGCGTATGAGCGCTATGGTTTTTGCATGCTCGCGCACGGTTCCGTGCGCGGTGTTTATCCTTATCCCGTGGGCAAGGGCTGCGAGCTTATTCAGCATGCGCGGACTGGAGCACGAGGGCCCGAAAGTGAAAAGGATTTTGGTCTTCATGTGCTTGAATTGCGAATTAAGTCTTTAAATTGCACGGATTCGCTTCGAAACACCCCAAAACTTTCGGCATTGGGGAACTTTGAACTCCGCGGAAACCGATACGGGCACAAAATTTATGAAATTTTGTGCGCATCTGTAAATTGTGCGATACGAACGCGATACAATTTACAGATACAATTAAAAATAATGGAAAGCACAATAATTTTTGGTGGATAGGATGAGTGAATACGGAAACGTGACGCTTGCGGACATATATGCCGAATTAAAAGAGGTAAAACGGCACGTCCAGCACTTGGAGAATGCAATAATTCCTGAAGAGAAGCTGAATGGAAACGAATTGAAGAAGCTGGACAGGCTCAGGGCTGAAGCCCTTAGGGAGCATTTGGAAGGCAAGACCGTCAAAATTGAAGACCTCTAGGGTTTGCTGATGTTTACGGTAGAGCTTTCAAACAATGCGAAGAGAGGATTTGACAGATGCTCCAGGGATTATCAGGAGAAAATAAGGAATGCGCTTAACATCCTGCGCGAGAGTTCGTGCCCTTTCAGGCTTTATGACCTGAAGAAGATAGGCGGAAGAGAAAACGTCTATCGCATACGGATTGGAAGGTACAGGATGCAATACGAAGTTTTCAAGGAAAAGCGCTCATTCTGGTCTTTTCCATAGAGCTCAGGAGTGAAACAAGCTACAAATAGTTTTATTTCCCGATGCGAAAATAGGAAAAAGCAGGCGAATTGGAAATAAAATGAAAAAAATTATTTGGAGAATCCGCCGCGCATCTCCATTGCATCCTCAACGCGCTCCTTGGCTATGGCTTCGGCTGCTGCGCGCACGTTGTTGCCCTTTGTGCGCTCAAGCGCAAGCGTGGTGTTTTTCACTATCCTGTCCTCCACCAGGGCGAACATCTCCTTCTCGTTGTAACCTCTCAACTCGGCGTAGGAGCTTATCACTCCGCCTGCGTTCGCAACGAAATCCGGGATTATGAGCACTCCCTTGGCTGCGAGGTCGCGCTCCACCTTGTGCGGAATCGGGATGTTCGCTGCCTCCACTATCAGCTTGGCCTTCACTTCGTTCATGTTGGTCTCTGTAATCACGTTCGGCCTTGCGCCCGGTATCAAAATGTCGGCCTTGGTGCCGAAAAGCGCCTGGGCAGGGAGCACCTTTCCGCCTGCATAGGCAGTCACGGTGCCTTTCGAAGCTTTCACTTCCATGAGCCTGGCGTAGTCGAGCCCTTTTTCATCGTAAATCGTTCCTTTGGAATCTGAAACAGCGATTACCTTCGCGCCTTTTTCAGTGAGGAATTTCATGGCGAACGTTCCCACGTTCCCGAATCCCTCCAAGGCTATCGTGGCTCCGCTCAGGTTCAGCTTGCTGAATTGCGCTGCCACTTCGGTCGCTTTCGCAACGCCGAAGCCGGTGCTTCCCAGCTCGTGCGGAAGCCCGCCCATAGAGGAGGGCTTTCCGGTTGCCGCATCCATCCTTCCAACTTCATCTGCGAAAATGGCCATCTCCTTTTCCGTGGTGTTCATGTCCGGGCCTGCGATGTACTGCTTGGGGATGTAGCACTTCACCGCCCGGGCGAACGCCCTCAGGTAGGCTTCCTTGCTTATCTTTTTCGGGTCGCCCTTTATGCCGGATTTCGCGCCTCCGAACGGGATATCGGCAAGGGCGTTCTTCCAGGTCATGGCGCGCGCAAGGCCCATCACTTCGCCTGTAGTGATATCAGGGACAAGGCGTATGCCTCCCTTTCCTGGGCCGCGGGCGGTGTTGTCTATCACAAGGACGCCCTGCATGCCGGTTTTTGCGTCGTAAACTTCTACTATGCATTCTGGTCCGTATTTGTCTTTTGCATACATGTACACACCTCAAAAGAGTTTGAGAGTCAGGCATCTAAGCCCTGAACAGAAGGATATGGAACTCAAACAATTTAAATGTAGCGAAACTAAATATGAAAACAAACAGCCAGGTGTTATTTCTTGCTCCCATAGTCCGTCGTCGCCTAAAAAAACGGCGACTTCGCGGTAAACCGCTCCGCGGTTTCCCGTAGCCCGGTCAAGGACTATGGATGTTTCGCATCTCGCGAAACAAAAGATATTTTGCTCCCATAGTCTAGCCCGGTCAAGGACATCGGACTCTCACACGGGGAACGGATGCGTCCGCTCCTTGAAGGAATCCGAGAACTCGAGTTCAAATCTCGATGGGAGCGTAGATATACCATATCAGATCTCTACCGCATAATCATGCGGGTTTTTGCTTGATTCTGAAAGAGGCAGTAACCGAATGGGCTAACTTGGATTTGCTATGTATACTAAAGGTATACATATTTAAATACTGGTATACATACATAATAACGTGAAAGATCTAAAAAACATTTTTGTAGGAAAATCCACTGAAGTAATTCGCGTACTTCTAGTTAGCTACCCTAAAGAATGGCGACTGCGGGAGCTAGCCAAGGAATCTGGAGTTTCGTTGAGATTGGCTGCGGTAGCTGCGGGAGCCCTTATCCGCGAACGTTTGGCTCTTCGTGCTTCGCCCCGTTCGGAACTTAAGGTAATGGCTCCCTTGGATTTGCTCAAGCGCTGGGCAACGGTAAATAATTTCGCTGCAAACACTAAATTTATTGAATATTACTCGGGGGAAGAGGATGTCTCAAAGTTCTTGGCTTCGTTCAAGGGCAAGAAAGGTCCGGAATACGTTTTTACGGGTTTAGCTGGTGCACTGCTTGTTGCGCCGTTTGTAAGGCCAACGAACGTGCATTTATATGTGAAAAACGAGGAAGACGCTAAAAAGTGGGCAGAACTCCTGAGTCTTATGCCGGTTGAGGGGAATGGCAATGTGAAGTTTGCAATAGCTAATAACAAGAACGTCTTTTACGGAGCAAGGGAGGTAAATGGCGCAACGGTAGTCTCTGCAATACAACTTTACGTTGATTTGCTTAATTATCCTGGCAGGGGGGAAGAGGCGGCAGGCGAAGTGTATAAAACGATTGAAAAGCAGTGGAAGATATAAGGATTGAATGCATGTATGCCTACGAAATAACTGAAACTTCCAAGTCTGCGCTGCTTGAACTCGGACTGTCGCTCAAACAGTACCACAATGATATGGTGCTTTCCGGAGGTTGGGCACCGTACTTCATAACCCAAGATTTCTTTGAGCACTGCGGAAGCATTGACATAGACCTTGTATTGAGGACCAAAATAATGCCCAGATATGAAAGCATACGGAAAACAGCAGTGGGACTTGGCTACAGTGCAGAAAATGAGTTTCGTTTCAATAGGATAATCAGATCGCACGTGGACAACAGAGATTATGAGATTCACTTGGATTTTCTTTGTGACAAGATTGGCACCGAAGACCTTCTGAAAGTGCAGCCCGACTTGGAAGCATTCATGTTCCCTGGAATGGACATCGCCTTTGACTTCAATTTCGAGCAGGAAATCGAAGCTGTGTTGCCGGGCAATGGAAGTGCCATAACTACATTCAAAGTTCTGGACCTAGTCGGTTCCCTGGCTTTGAAGGGGCAGGCGCTGAACGGAAGGTTCAAGCAAAAAGACGCATACGATGTATTTGCACTGACGCATCTGGACGATGGGCCGGAAAACGCCGCAAAATATTTCAATAGGGCTGTTTCAGGTGCGAAAATATCAACTGAAAAACAGAAACTCCTCGCCCATTCAGTCTCGGTCATAAGGGAAAAGTTTAAGGATCCGAGTCAAGTAGGGCCATTCCAGGTCGAGTCGTTTACAGATGGTAAATTTAGAAGAAGCGTTGTAGCGGCGCAGGTGAATCAATTTTTGGATGGTTTAAATGTGCCATTTTTCAAATAGCCGCAAATGAGCAGCGAAACG
>JAQTMJ010000029.1 GCA_028714395.1 Candidatus Iainarchaeum sp.
GGGATGGGTCTCCGTATCAACACGGTTTATCTTAAATTCATTGAGTAACGTGTATGGGTGTCCCGTAACTATCCCTCAATGTGCTTATTAGCCGCTTGTTTAAGAGTAATGATTCAAGCTTAATAACTCTGTCTTTAAGTTCTTCGATATTGCTTATCACTCTTCCGCTATTCAGGTCGGTCCCACATCTTCCACAGTAATTCAGAGCTAGCGGGTTTTCCTCCTTGCATCTCTGGCAGGTTTTATGAGTGATTATTGCCTTGTCTTCTTCCTTGACTGCTCCGTATGTCCTCAACACAGCACGCCTGACCTTCTCGTCAGAAAGGTGCAGGTAAGTCTTGGGCATATCGCTCCCTATTTCCCAGCCGAAATACTTGCAAAGTATCTGTTCGGTCATCCCAGGCTCCGCCCCTAGCTCAGAGGCGCGGGAATGCCTGAAATTGTGGGGATTAATGGGTTTAGTAAAGAGGGGGATGCCCTGCTTTTTTCTATAATTGTTCATCTTGTCTACTACGACCTCAATGCGCCTTTTTATGCCAGCTTCTGCGAAGGGTCTTTTTGTCTCAGGAGATACCCAAAGGAACTCGTCATTCGCTTTTATCGGGTGCTCTTCCAGCCATCTTGCAACAAAAGAGGCGGCTTCCACGACAATAATCCTCCGCTGTCCAGTCTTGCCATCAGGAACGAACACGTCCAGCCCTTCTGCTGCGAATGTGAGGTTAGCCTTCTTGATGGATACGAATTCCCCTATTCGCATTCCGCTCTCAAAAAGCAGATAGAGAATTGCCTTATCCAGAGTGCTACCGAACTTCGCAATCTCTCTCAGTTCCTCCCTAGTGATTATTGGCTTGGAAGCTTGGCGCTCATTGCTTTTTGGCTGGTAAGACAGCAGTTTTCTCAATTCTTTATCAGCATAGACCAAACTGCGCTCGTTGCTCTTAATGAAGTTGTAGACGCTTCCTAGTAGCTTTATTGTATCCTTTTTTGTGGCAGGCATATACCGGCTATGCTCAATAGCCAAAATGGCTTCGCGCAATGTTTCAAGGCTCTCAATGCTCTGGGATATGGTTGTACCTGTTGCTCTCTGGATTGTACCGAAGCATATATGATATTTGGTTATTCTGGTGTCTCCTATGCTCTTTCCGCCCGTCTGTATTTGGGCATCTTTCACGTATTTGAGGAATACTTCTTTGTCTTCGTTGCACCAGCTCGTTCGGTTAGCTTCCTTCACCCAATCAATCTCAGAATTATCCATTATTCAATTACGAATAGAAATTGTATATGGGCTTCGGCGAAAAATTGTTATGGGCACGATAGTATTTTAACCAAGAAAAGAGATAAATAATCGACAAAAATGAACAGTAATTTTGGAGGAGGAACGAACAATGCGATGGAGGGGGTAGTGTATGGTGCAGTTTCTGCGGCATTTGTCGATATACTTGCCAACGCAGGCGTGATACCCGCTGAATGGATGCTTTTTTTCAACTTAGTTAACGGTTTGGCAACCATAGGTTTCCTTATGAAAATTCCCTCCTGGGGGGCAACGTATTTGCTTGGCTGGCTTTTTGGAATGTACATAATGCTACAATCTGGTCTTATGGGAATTGTAGACGTAATAGCATACTTTGTAATCCCACTTCTTTATGTGGGATATAAAATTTACTGCTTTATCACGGGCAATTAAGGCTTTGCATTTGAAAAAAGACCAAAGTCTACCACTCCGCCTTCATCTCGGCTGGGGCTAAAAACGTTTTTTAATTAAAGCTCTGGAAATAGCTCCATGAAGGTTTTCATTTTCCATTGCTGGGGCGGGAATTCGCGCGACTGCTGGCGAGGCTGGCTCGCGGACGAATTGAAAAATGCCGGCGTGCAGGTAGTGGCTCCTGAATTTCCTGACACGATGCACCCAAAAGCCGATGAATGGCTCAAGGAGGTGCGCAGGAACGTGGATAAATTTGATGAGGATTGGGTGCTGGTTTCACACAGCCTCGGCGGGCCTGCGATACTGCGGCTCCTGGAATCATTTGGGGAAAACGAACGCGTAAAAGCCGTGATAATGGTCGCTGCGTTCGCGAAAGAGCTGGGAATTCCGGAAATAGAAAACTTTGTCAAGGATGAATTCAATTGGGAAAAAATCAGAAAAGGCTCAAAAAAATTCATATTGATCAATTCGGACAACGACCCATACATAGAACTTGAGGAAGGAAAACGCGTGGCGCAGCTTCTTGGCGCGGAACTGATAGTTGAACATGGGGCGGGGCATATCAATGAAGGGGCCGGATTTACGAAATACCCCCGCGTGCTTGAACTCATCCTGAAGCAGAATCATCCGTAATAGTTCGGCGGCTTCTCCTTCTCTTCCTGCTTTATCTCTCCCCCGTAAATGCTCACTATTAGGTTACGCACCTGGAGCTCCATGGTGCGCATGAGCCCGTGGAAAATCGCGAACGGAGTGTTTGACGGGTTTGCATTCCCGATTATCACCGTGTTCAGGGTTATGCTCTGCGGATTGCTCGGATTGGGCTTCCCGTCGCTGTAGGTGAGCACGCACTGGTAATGGTTGCCCGGAAGCTCCTTGCTGAAAAAATCCCTGAGCTTGCCTTCCAATTCTTTCGGATTCATGTTAACACCCCGAAAGGTATTGGATGGAGAAATTTAAAAGAGCCTGTGTAGAAAAAATATTCAGATTTCCGAGATATAAAAATGCGGGAGTATACTCTGGATGGAAATAAAACAAGGCTGCGGTTAGGCAGCAAAAATAGTCAGATTATCTCTTTTTTCCTTTCTTCTTAGATTTCTTTTTTGCTGCCATCAGCAATCACCGAATAAAAACTCGCACGAAATCTATATATATGTTTGCGTGAAATTCGCGCAAAATCATGCGAAAATAAGTTTATGCGCATTTTTCTTTTCAAAAACCGGCGCATTTGGAAAAAAATTATGGACTCAGGGGGATTTGCTTCTCCGTTCGAAAAGAACGAGGATTTCGCACCCCCAGCCTCTCGCACGCCAAGCGAGCGCTCTGCTGTTGAGCTATAAGCCCACGAATTCTGCAAAAAGCAGAAAAAAATATGAAAATCAGGACGGAGAGATGAAAACCACGCTGTCGCCGCGCAGCAGCACGGTTCCAAGGCCCTTCTTTTCCTCTCCGTTCACGAACTGCTTCGCGTTCTCCAGCACGATGTTCATGTGCACATCGTAGGCAACCATGGTCCCCTGGAATTCCACTCCTCCCTTGAGCCCGATTATCACCGTGTTGTTCAGCGAACCGTTGAGCACGTCGAAAGGTCTTTTCTCTGGCATAGTTTCACCCTCAATAAAAAACTAAAGCTTCTAAGCTTCGTCTTTTTTCATCTCAATCAATATTTTTAAACCTCGGCATTTTTTATGTGTTCCGCTGCGCCCTGGCCCGCAGGCTTCATGAGCACCACTATGTCTGCGGTGTTCCTCAGCGCAACCGAAAATGCAAGGTCCGAAGCGACTATTATGGCACCCCGCGCGTACTTCTTGGCTTTTCTCACCACCGGAGTGAAATCCGTGTCGCGCGTCATGAGCGCCAGCACGTCCGTGTCCTTGTCCATTATGTACTCCATGGCCTCTATTGCCATTGTGACATCCACATCCCCGGTGGTTATCTCAACCTTGAAGCCCTGGTTCACCATGGCCTCTATGAGCTTGTCCGAAGCGTACTGGTCCAGGTAAATCTTGGCTATGCGTATGTCCCCGTATTTCTGGAGCTCCTTCTTCACTTCCCGCAAATCTATCCCAATCCCTTTCCTTATGCTGTTGGGCCCGTCTATGAGGAGCACAATCTGCTTCCTCCTGCTCCTGCCCATGAGCCCGTCAAGAAGACCCATTCCATCACCTAGATGTTGAAAAATCCGGCCGCATTGCGGGCAGTCCGGGCTGCCACGACCCCCTTGTCCAGCGATTTCACTTCCGCGACGTAATCTATCGCGCGCTCGACATCGTAAAAAGTTCGTACAACATAGGGCGAATCAGTTTCAACAACTATACTCTCTAGCGCCAAACTGTTTATAATCTTTTTTCTTTCCTTGGAATGGAGCGGGGTGAAAGAGATGAGCGCGCCCAGGTCCAAAGCCTTCCCGGCTTCCTCCATGGTTCCGGAAAAGAAGTGCATCATTATCCCATTTGAGAATTTCCTTTCTTTCAATAAGTCAATTACCTTTCCCTCGGCATCGCGCGAATGAATCACTATTGGAAGCTTCATCTCCTCTGCAAGCTCAAGCATGCGGTTGAAAACAATTTCCTCCTTTCTCACATCTTCGGAATTTTTCGCCCAGTGGAAATCAAGCCCTATCTCGCCTATCGCATTAGGCTTGTGCTTTTTTATCTCCTCAACCCATGAATCCAGTTTTTCCACCCCCTCCTTTATCGCCGTCTGAGGGGCTATCCCTAAAACATAAGGAATATTGTACTGCTTCGCGATTGCCGCGTTCTTTATGTTCGCGTAATGCGAATATCCCACCGTTACCGGAAGCCAGCCCGGTTTTATTTCAATATGCTTGTAGCAGTCCAGGTGCGCATGCGCGTCTATTATCGGAAGGGTCATTTTCCGGCCTCGTGCGCCCCGATGCTGTAGATGCTCCACCTGAGCGTTTTTTTGCTTTCCAGTTCGCCTGCTATCTGTTCCATGAGTGAATTTTTTACTTTCATATAACTTTCCTTTCCGTATTCCGCGTTCCCTATCGCGTTCCTCATGCTCTTGACGTTGAAGCAGAACATCCCGTTGCTGAGTCCCTCCACGTTGTGGCAGAAATAGAGGTCGCTGGAACTGTACGCGGAATCCACTTCGAACGCGCGGATGAGCCCCTGGGAATAGCTGCTCTTCATGCAGAAGGAGGATTTGAACGCGCACGTGCTGCCGAAGATGTTTGCCGATTCCCTGGGCCAGAACGAAAACGCGGTGTTTTTGGTGTAAACCGGCATTATCGTCCTGTAGGAATTCGCGGAATCCACGCATGTGAGGGGCGCATCTATGTTGGTGCAGTTCTGCGAGATGTATGTAGTCAGGAACGCGATGCGTGCTGAATTTTGCACCATTTCCCGGAGGTTTCCGCTTATTTCCTCGCCCGAAAGCGAAAAATCCCCGAGCTTTTCTCCCTCGTCGCCAACGAAAACGCCTTTCAGCTCCTCGTATTTCCAGTATTTCTTCACCGCAAAAATGTCCTTGCCGGTCACCGGCGAGCGCTCGGGCAGAAACTCGTAGAAATCCACGCTTGCCGTTAACCAGGGACCGAAATCATCCAGCGGAAAAAGTTCCTTGCCGAGCAGCACCTTGGTTGTATCCATAAAGGCGCTTTCCGCAGCTTCTCTCGCTTTGTTTTCATCGTAAGTGGGCAAATCCAGCGAACCGAGCTTTATCCCTCCTGATTTTTTCTTCGCCCTGAAGATGTCCATGAGGCGGTAGGTGCTCCTCTTTTTCTGCAAATCGTCCCTCATCTGCTCTGTCAGCGAGGATTCCAGCCTGGCGTATTTCTGCTGGTCCAGCTGGAGGTTGCCTATGCGGTATCTTTTCCCGCGCTGGAAGAACGAGAAGCAGCATTTCTGGCAGCCCAGCATGGAATAGGAATAGAAAATGTCCGAGCAGTCCGACATCAGGCTGCTTTCGAAAATCCTTGAGCATCCATGGCCTCCGACGTTCATGGCGCTCATCAGGAACGTGGAATCGGCCGTATCGTGGGTGCCGAACAGGTGGCGGCAGTTCCTGGAGAAGGAAGTGTAAGCAACGTACTCGCAGTTGGATATGAAAGAGGAATTGTAAACGAAGAAGCTGTCGGTCACGTTGGTGGATTTCTCAACGTTGGCGCTCTTTCCCAGCACCACGTTGCCCGTGTATACGAACTTTTCCCGCAGCGCCCGGGCTATGCTGTCTATGTCCTTGATTTCGTTTATGCCCAGGGGCTCGAACTTCCTGCCCCAATCTATCTCGTCAAAGCTTGCGAACTTTGAGGAAGGGAAGTAGCCCTGGCCGGTCAGATAGACGTCCTTTCCTGAGCCTGATGGGAATTTCCTGGGCATCTGCATCTGTTCCGAAAGGTAGCCTGTAAACTCCTTCAGCGGTCCTATTTCGTCCCCGAAGAGGATTTTTGAGGTTTTCCGGAATTCGGAATCAAGTTTTTCGAAAAGAGGATACGACGTCGCGACCGACATAAAGGGTTATAAATGCTATTTCTTAATAATTGTTACTAATAATTCTGTGAATATTAATTCTCTATAGGTGGACTGTATGAGCGATAAGATATTTTCTTCAGCCAAGGACCTGAAGGAGGGCAAGTACGTGCTCATAGATGACATACCCTGCAGGGTGGTGCAGATAGAAATATCCAAGTCCGGAAAGCACGGGGGCGCGAAGATGCGCATAGTAGCAATCGGAGTGTTCGACGGGCAGAAGAAGACCCTGCTCACGCCCGGGGACCAGGACGTGGACGTTCCGATAATAGAGCGGAGAAACGTACTGATAATGAGCATCAACGGCAAGACCGCGCAGGTGATGGACAACGATGACCCTTCGCTCAATTACGATATAGAGGTGCCGGACGAGCTGGCCGCGAACGCCGAAGCCGGCAAGGAGGCGGAAGTGCTCCAGGCCATGGGAAGGAGGAAGATGGAAAGGATAAAATGATTGTACGGTGGATTTGATGGACGCAAAAATAATCAGCAACAAGGAAAACGGCATAATAGGGAGAAAGGAGATACACATGGAAGTGTCGTTCGAGAAAAACACCCCGAACAGGAAGGAGCTCAAGCAGTTCCTCTGCTCCAAGGTCGGGGCAAACCCGGACACGGCTGTGCTCAGGAGCGTGGAAACGAACTTCGGCATCAGGGCCCTGAAGGCCTTGCTCCACGTTTACCAGAGCAAGGAGGCCGCGCTGGCAACCGAGCCGAGGCACATTCTTGCAAGGGACGGCATGGCTGAGAAGAAGAAAAAGAAGGAGAAGAAAAAGGCCGCTCCTCCGGCCAAGAAATAGATTAGGTGATATTTATGGCTGAAAAGAAAGAAGTCAAGAAGCCTGCAGGCGCGAAGAAGGTGAAGAAAGCCCCTGCAGCGTACAAGCCGGGAAAAAACTGCCCCAAGTGCGGAGCCGGGGTTAGGCTCGCGGAGCACAAGGACAGGCGCTCCTGCGGCAGGTGCGGCTATTTCGAAAGGAAATGATATGGATAGGGACGCTCTCCTGGTGGCCGCGCTAAGTTTTTTCGCCTCAATCTTCATTTTCTATATTCCGCTGGAGCAAAACTACAAAATTGCGCTAGCGCTCGCATTTTCGGTCCTGGTGGGGCTCTATTTCAATCCGGCAAAAATGCTGTTTGCCCTTTTCCTGCTCGCTTCGTTCGCGTTCTTCCAGCCAGCTTACCCATACATAGTCACACTGGAGCTCCATCTGGGGCTGCTGCTTTCTGCAATTTACTTTATGGGGAAGGATTTGAAGAGAATTTTAATCGAGAAAATCAAAAATCCCAAGGCGCTATTCCGGGCCGGGCTGGAGGGAATCGGGCTTTACATCGTTATAATCGTAGTCTTGCTGGCTTTCGGCCTCACGGTTATTGCGCTCGGCTACAAGCCGGATACCATGAATGTTTATGACAAGATAACCGGACTGCCAATTTATTTGCTCGTTTTCGCCATATTGTTCGCCCCTCTGAGCGAGGAGTTCTTCTTCCGGGGCCTGCTCTCCAGAAAATACGGCCCGCTGGTGTCGTCCCTGGTGTTCGCCGCCTCGCATTTCGGCTACGGCTCGCTCTACGAAATGGCAGGCGCTTTCCTCATAGGCATGGTCCTGGCGCTTTACCTCTCGAAAAGGAACAACCTGGCCGCATGCATGGTTGCGCACGGTTTATTCATCCTAACGTCCATAGCCCTAATGCTGGCAATGAAGGGCATTGCTTAGCCCCCCATATCCCCTTTTCTTTGGAAAAGAAAAGGGGCTGAGGGCTTCACCCCCAAAAGAAACAAAGTGATTGAGATGATAACGCTGGGAATAGAAAGCACGGCCCACACTCTCGGCATAGGCATCGTGCGGGACGGGAAGGTGCTTTCCAACATTTACGATACCTACAGGCCGGTGAAGGAAGGAATAATGCCCAGGAAGGCAGCTGACCACCATG
>JAQTMJ010000030.1 GCA_028714395.1 Candidatus Iainarchaeum sp.
TTCCCCGAGGATTTTCCCGTCCTTGTTCATGAGCCTGAAATGGGGCTTGATTTTCCCGCACAGAACCTCAACGCCGAATATGGCTGGTTTGCTGGCGCGGAAGAAACAGCCCGGAAGCGCCTTCACCCTGCAGGGCCAGGGCATTTTTTCCAGCACCTCGCGCTTCTCCCTCTCCTTTTCCTCGGCTTTCCACTCGTCGTAGCGCTCCAGCAGCCGGTAAACGATGTCGCTGTAAAGTATGGGGACCCGGAATTCCTCTCCAGAGGTTTTCGCGTCCGGAAGGATGGGAACATTGAATGCCAGCACCAGCCCCAGGTGGCGGTCCTGGGCAGCCACTGTTGATGCTTTTAGCACGTCCTTGCGCGTCACGCTCCCCACATCGGCCGCGCTTACGGGCACTCCAGCATCCTTGAGCAGTTTCAGAATCACTTCCACGCTGCCCAGCGAATCGGCCTTCACGACCACTCCGAGCTCCTGGCTCTCGAATATTATCTGCTTCATCTGGGATTCTATTTCGGCCCTGTCCTTTTCAAAATCCCTGGAAACAACCAGCGGGGAGCCGCTCACCGCATCCTCAAGGTCCGAGGCAAGGACGCGCACCCCTGCGGCCGCGACAACGCTCTTCACGCGCCTGAATTTCTCCTTCGCGCCCGAGATGTTTGGCTCCAGCAGGCCGCGTATCTTCGTATCCTTCACGCCGTTCTTGCCCAGGAAGAGTATTTCGTCCCCTTCCCTGAGCACGCCGTCGTACAATATAACATCAATAGTAGGGCCCAGGCCTTTCTCCCCTTTCACTTCCATTATGCTCCCTTTGGCAGGGCTGTCAGGGTCCACGTGCAGCTCCTTTTCCAAAAACCTCTGGCTGAGTCCCGAGAGAAGCAGGAGCAGTTCCGCAAGTCCTTCCCTGGTTTTCGCGCTCACCGGGATTATGCCAAGCTGCTTGGTGAAATCGGTCACGCGGTCGAAGCGCTCGGAATCGAAGCCGTGCTCCGAGAGCTTGCCCATGAGCCCGTACAGCTTCGCGTCCAGGTTGTCCCTCACGTGCTCGGGCTGCTTCGCAAACGATTCAAGGAAGGAATCGGTCTTGTAGGATTTCCACCCATCCACAAGGTCCAGCTTGTTCGCGGCTATCACGAACGGGGTTTTCGCATTGCGCAGTATCCTTATGCTTTCCACGGTCTGGGGCTGGAATCCCTGCGCGATATCCACGACCACCACTGCCATGTCCGCTATGCTTCCTCCGCGCTCGCGCAGGTTCGTGAACGCCTCGTGGCCCGGCGTATCTATGAACAGTATTCCGGGAATCACGAGCTTGATTTTCATCTTCTCCGCAATCTGGCTTGAGATTTCCTCCACCACGCCCCGCGAAACATAGCTCGCACCTATCATCTGGGTTATTCCTCCTGCTTCCTTCTTGGCGACCTTGGTGCCCCTGATTGCGTCGAGAATCGAAGTTTTGCCATGGTCCACATGGCCCAGGACAGCGATTATCGGAGAACGTATGAGCATGGAAAACACCGAAGAGATTACCATGGACCTAGGGTGAAACAACTTTATTATACTATATGATTAGCCGTTTCATAGGCAGGGCCTTCCGACTAGGGATTAGCTTAAAAAATAATCCAAGTGGAATCAGATTATGGGTAGGGGAAAAATCACGATAGACGAGATGGCGCGGCCGCGCTGGGAAGCAAGCTACTCAATAGTGGGGGCGCACTCTGGAATACAGATTTGCACCTGGACCAAGAAGGCTTTGCGCGGAAAGGGGGTTTGCTACAAGCAGAAATTTTACGGGGTGGATTGCCACCGATGCGCCCAAGTTTCGCCTGCGCTCGCATGGTGCTCCGAAAATTGCATATTCTGCTGGCGCCCTAATGAATGGATGAAGGAAATAAAGATGCGCAGGAGCGAAGTGGATGAGCCTGCGGAGATAATAGCTGGAGTGGTGGAGGCGAGGAAAAAACTGGTTTCTGGCATAAAGGGAGCTCAGGACTCGGAAAAAGAGCTTTGGGAAGAAAGCTTCAAGCTCTTTCCTTCGCACTGGGCTATTTCCCTTTCCGGGGAGCCCACGCTCTATCCTAAACTGCCTGAGATGGTGAAAGAGCTTAGGAAGCATAAGGAAGTGAGGAGCATATTCATAGTTTCCAACGGGCAGGAGCCCAAAATGATTGAAAAGCTCGCGAAGATGGATGCGCTGCCCACTCAATTGTACATAAGCGTGGATGCGTGTAATGCAAAAATGTTTGAAAAGGTGAACAGACCCAAATACAGGGACGGATGGAAGCGGCTGAACAAAACACTTGGGCTGTTGCCTGAATTGGACTGCAGGAGAGTGATAAGGTACACGCTCATAAAAGGAGTGAACGATTCGGAAAAAGAGATGAAGGGATTCGCAGAAATGTTCGAGAAAACGAAAGCTGACTTTATTGAGATAAAGGGATACATGTTCTTGGGGGACTCAAGGAAAAGGCTGGTTTTTGAGAATATGCCGAAACATGAATACGTGCGGGAGTATGCGAAAAAGATTGCGAAAATGCTTCCGAACTACGAAATAATTGATGAGGATTACTTATCAAGGATTGTGCTGCTCAAAAGGAAGAATTCGCCTTATGCGAATTATATTTCTAATGCTGTTGCTGGAAGAAGATAGTGTGTTGAAACATGGTTTTTTAAATATTTGATTCGAAACTGCATTAGGTAAAAATTATGGGAAAGACAGCACAAGGACTGAAAGACCGCCCCCAGAACAATGAGGCAGGCCTGGCCATATTCAGGCGATCCGGCGCCATTTTCGAGGAAGGAATAATCAGGGTTGAACGCGCCAGGCTGAAATGCCCGAATCTCATGCTCGTATCAAGCAAAGAAATACGCGACGAACTGGCAGGAGAGCATGCGCGTGCGATAATTAATGGAATCCCCTGCTATTCTGGAACCATATGCGGGTTTTTGAAGCCAGGAAAGAAATTCGGAAGGATTTTGGAGCACACCAATCCCGTAACCGGCTGGAAGAGAATAATTCATGTGCCCGTGGACTATCGAGGCGAGAAGAATTGCGCGCTTGTTGGGGATCATCCGAATTATAGTATGCATGTGGATTTGAAAAACAAGGTTATGGAAATAGGCGGGCTGGAACTGGTGGAAAGATTCCCGCCTGTGGAGGGATTCTATTTCGGGGATCCAAAACACGATATTCCCCAGGGAGAAAAGGTGAACGTAGAGTACAGGAACAAGCAAATCAGGTGGCTTTATCGGGAAGGTGCCTGGGTCGGACCGGTTTTAGTGACTCGCTTGCCTCTGGCGGTCGTGCTTGTGGACTGCGAGGCCTGGCTTAATGAAATCAGCCCGTTCACTGCCAGAATGATTGTTAAGCTGAACCAGCCTAATACACTATCTCTGGAAGCCGCTTCTTTTTAGCAGCTTCTTTTATTTCTATCGCAATTCTCCTTCCCATGCTCATCGGTTTTTTGTCCATGAATACGGAATAGGGCGAAGAGTCCGAAAACATGTTTGTTCCTGCGACTATGCGCGCGGATATCTCGAATGCGTAAATCTCCATCTTCTCGGTTATTATGGTCTCAACGCAGAACGGGCCAGGAATTCCGCCAAACAGCTTATCAGCGGCTTCCGAGACTTTCTTCCCTATTTCCATATATTCGGGAAGCAGGGATTCGCGGAGCACAAGGGGCTCGTTCGCAACCACTGTGAAGCCCATGCTGGCCTTTGCATTTGCATAAAGCGCCCTTCCTATCTCATCGGCGTTGCTTTCCACGCGTCTATCAACGCCCAAAAGCTCCACGCTGCCTTTTCCTGCGCGGTAGCCCTTTGCGTTTAGAGGGGAATAGAAATAATGCGGATACGCTCTTACTCCGGAAAGGAATTCCTGTATCATCGCGGGCTTGTTTCCCACCTTATTCCTATATTCATCGTAGGAATTCACAATAACGTAGCCCATCCCGCCTTTTGCGCCAGGGAATTTCACTATTGCAGGGCGATCTATTTCCTGCGGATTGGAAAATACGCGCGAAGTCCGCAAGCCGGCTTTGCTCATCCACTCGAACATTTTTTCCCTTGAGCGCTCCCAAACCAGGGAGCTTCGGTTGCCCAGAACAGGAATGGGCAAATTGTCCAGTTTCTCCCCTACGTATTCGACAAAGGAGCCGTGCGGAACTATTATCGCGTTCCTTGAAACCAGTTCGGAAACAGGAATCTGCGCGTAGGAATCAACGAATAGGAATTCATCAGGCTTTGCAAGCGGGAATGCGTCATAAATCTTCTCCTTTCCGCGCAGGCATATCCCTATTGTTTTCAATCCCTCGAGCTTCGCGCCGTGGAAAATCTGCAATGAAGAATGGGAGCATATGGTGGCGACTGCGGGCTTCTTGTAGGATGAAATTATGGAATCTATTCTGGATTTTTCAATCATATCACTCGCCCTCTTTTACAAACTCGACGCATTCCTTCCCCTTAAAATGATCGTCGCCGGTAAGAACGATGCCATTGGCGTCGGCGTAGGAATAAACTATCCCGTCAATAACCGGCAGGGCTTCCCTCTCGCTCACCTGGGCCGCCTTTACTGCCTGCTCGAAATCAAGCCCCATTATGAGGCTGTGCTTTTCCATGAACGAAAGCATGGCGCTTATTTTTTCAGGGTTCATTCCATTCCTGAGCGACACGCGGACAAACTCCGCGACAACAATTGAGGGAGTTACCAGGTAATTGTTGTCCATGAGCCTGGATATTTTGCCTTTTCTTTCGAAATAGGCTATCCACGCATAGGTGTCAACGATATAAGTCTTCATGGACTTTCGCCTCCTCCCCGCGCATCTTTTTCAGCTCCTTGAGCAGACCCTTCCCTTTCAGGAAGCCGGCCATGCTTTCCTTTCTTTCTTCGAATAGATGCTCCTTCAGGCACTGGTTCACAAACTTTGAAATGTTGCCCTT
The DNA here is from genome assembly GCA_028714395.1 of Candidatus Iainarchaeum sp. Classification (GTDB taxonomy): domain Archaea; phylum Micrarchaeota; class Micrarchaeia; order Anstonellales; family Bilamarchaeaceae; genus JAHJBR01. Next base: position 4,942 of record JAQTMJ010000030.1, read on the forward strand.
GGAAAGCTGGCGGACCATCGCAATTATCTCATCATCGAATATCAATGTGGTTCTTTCGCTCATATGCTCACCATACAACATACAGCATACAGCATATAAAAATGTTTCTTTCAAGTGGTTATGAGATTCACTTTCTTCTGCTTCTGCGCGTCCTTTATCTCCATGGCTATGCGCCTTCCGAAGGAAACGTTTTCCCCGAAGAGGTATGATGAGTAGGGGGTGAAGCGCGTTCCCGGCGAGCCCGGTATCCTGAAGGAAACGTCGAAAACCACCAGGTTCTCCTTTCCGTTTTCCTCGGTGAGCGCGCACTGGAGCGCGAAAGGACCGATTATCCCGGGCTTGTATTCGTGCCTGCACACTTCCACCAAACGTTCTCCGGCCTGGAACACCTGCTCAAGCAGGGATTCGCGTATGGTGGCAGCGATGTGCCCTGCTTCTATGTTGGATACGCGCATGCGCTTGAGCGCCTCGATCTGCATGTCCGCGGTCATGTGCAAAAACCCGTCCAGGTTGGTCTGCCTCCTGGTGTCTATTCCCAGGAGCTCCAGCTCCCCGTTCAGCGGGGAATAGAAGAAATTGAAGTTGAACTGCGCTCCCACGACGAATTCCTCTATGCGGGCGTGCTCCAGCGCCTGCTTGGTTATTATGCCCTGGCCTATGAGCTTCCCGGACTTGTGCATGTAATCCTCGTAGGAATCCACAAGGAAGAAGGCGCGCTCGTAGGAGCGCTTGGCCTCGGAAACTTTCACTATGGAAATCCTGCCTATCCTTTCCGGGGAGGGCATCACCCGCGGCGTATCTATCCTCGCCTGCTCCATCAGATAATACTGGTTGCGGTCCACGTTGCGCTCCTCTGCCTTGAGGAGGAAGCGGTTGCCGAAAATGGGGATTTGAAAATTCTTCTCTATGTTGTCGTTGCCCACGTACACCGAGAAGCTCCTGTTGGGAACGAAGATGCAGTCCCTTTTTTTCATGTATGCCATGTTCTCCTTTTTCAAAATTTCCGAAAAGCTTTCGAGCACCAGCGTCTCGTCGACCACGCCCAGCTGCTTTTTTCCGCGCCTGCGCGTCCTGTAGTATTGGGCGTAGGTTTTCTCCCTTTTCCTCTGGGCCACAACCAAAGTCCTGAATCCTTCCTGCTTCGCCCCTTCGCACACGTCCAGCGCGCTGTGGCTTCCCAAAGTAGCTATGGTTGCCATAATCATCCCCTCCCGGGCTTGCTTCCCGGGCCTTTTTTAAGCCGCTTCTCTTTTTTGCCCACCTTCTTTTTTCCTGCGTTCACTTCCGGGAACAGCCTGCTTGAATCCACGTGCTTCAGGGCGAAAAGTATCAGAGCCGCGAGTATTATGCACATCATGAGGTATATGAAAGTCTGGCTGGCTTGCCCGCCGGCCTGAGCCGGTGCTTCGGGATGCAGCAGAGCGAGAATCAGCAGAAATGCGAGCGCAGCCCTCATGTTTTACGATAGGGGTGCGAGCAATAAAAAGCTTTGTTTCGCACTTATATCATGCGAATTATCGCAGATTTGCACCTGCATTCCAAATACGCGAGGGCGACCAGCCCGAGTTCCGATTTGAACGGGCTGAGCAGGGGCGCCAAGATAAAGGGCGTGCAGGTGGTTGCGACAGGGGATTTCACCCATCCTACCTGGTTCAAGGAGCTGAAGCTTGCGCTTGAGAGCAAGGATAACCAAAATGGATTGTACGAATTCAACGGAGTGAAGTTCCTGCTTTCGGTGGAAGTTTCAAACATATTCGAGCTGAACGGAAAAACGAAGAAGATGCACCATGTGCTCCTTGCCCCAAATTTTGACGTTGCAGCGCAGATAGGGGACGGGATTGCGAAATACGGGAATTTGGAGGAGGACGGAAGGCCCACGCTCATGATGAGTTCCGCGGAGCTGCTGGAAATCATGGACAGGATATCCAGGGACATTTTCGTGATTCCCGCGCACATATGGACCCCCTGGTTCTCGCTCTTCGGCTCCAAGAGCGGAGTGGACGATTTGAAAGAAGCGTACGGGGGGATGGAGAAGAACATATTCGCGCTGGAGACGGGACTTTCTAGCGATCCTGGCATGAACTGGATGCTGAGCAAGCTGGACAGCTATGCGCTGGTTTCCAACAGCGATTCGCACAGCCCGGAGAAGATGGGCAGGGAGGCCAACGTTTTCGAGCTGGAGGAGGCCAGCTACTGGTCCATAATCAACGCGATAAAGACGCGGAAGGGATTCGTGAAAACCTATGAGTTTTTCCCAGAGGAGGGCAAGTACCATTATGACGGCCACAGGAACTGCAAGGTGCTGCTGGACCCCTGGCAGGCCAGGAAGCTCGGGAACCGGTGCCCGGTGTGCAAGAAGCCGCTCACCATAGGGGTGCTGCACAGGGTCGCGGATTTGGCTGACAGGAAGTTCGGCGAGAAGCCAGAGAACGCGGTCCCTTTCAAGCACATCGTTCCCCTGCCCACGCTGATTGCAAAGGCGCTTGGAAAAAGCGAGGTTGCGAAGCAGGTCGGGGAAGAGTATGACAAGATAATAAGGTATTTCGGGAACGAGTTCGCTGTCTACGAGGCTGCGGAAGAGCAGCTCAGGCTCGCAACTTCCCCCGAGATAGCCGAAGCCATCGGGCGTGTGAATGCAGGGAACGTGAGCTGGATTCCGGGCTATGACGGGGTTTTCGGCGAACTCGTGCTGGACGAGGCGAAGAAGGGCGCGGTGAACAGCGGCGGGAAGGCGCAAAAAACGCTGGACGATTTTTCAGCATAGTTTCAGGATGCATTTTCGGGCAGGATTTTAAAGCTTCGTTGCGACATATGCTGGATTTTGGTTGCAGTTTCATCAGAGGTGCATTCATGGCTTCATTGTGGGAACGGATAATGGAAATTTCCTTGCAGCGGTCGTTCTTCTACCCTTCCAACGAGCCCTACGGGGCAACCAGCGGCTTCTATGACTACGGGCCGGTGGGGGTGCTGCTCAAGAGGAAAATAGAGAACCTATGGAGGAAGATGTTCATATACGAGCTTGGGAACCTCGAAGT